>JAGHTQ010000066.1 GCA_018065295.1 Candidatus Colimonas fimequi
TCGTAAGCCCCTCTCTAATACTTATGTTTATTTTATCATAGAATTAAGCTATAATAAATGACTAGGAGGATTTGAAGTTTATGAGTTATAGCTTGCTAGCTACATTCGCAACAATTACATTCGTGTTGTTTACAGCATATCTCTTTGTTTTCACTCGTTCTCAGTCACCATTCATCAAATACTGGGGTTTCGCGTGGATTGCATACTGCTGTAGTCTCCTTTGCCTTGTTATTTACAATGGTACAGGTGTAGATACACTTCTTGAAGTACGTAAGATTGCAGATATGGCTAACTTAATGTTTATACTTTTTGGCTCATATGCTCTTATACATACTAAGATTCCTTCATACTGGCACAGATTTTTCTTATACATGGTACTGCTGGGCATCATATGCATGTTCTATGATCTTGAACTGCTCTCCTACTACCTTCCAGTATCCGTATTTCAGATTATTATCGTAATCTTCGCTGTTTATAATATCATTAACAAATGGCAGGCACTTATTCAGGCTCGTATTGCTTCGGCTGTTGTATTCTTCTCATGGGGTATTTTTAAATCATTAGCTCCTATATATGAGATATTCAGTACCAACGGCCCTGCATCAACAACCGGTATTGAGCTGATGCTTTCTAATATTCTCAATATCACTGTTCTTACTCTATATATCATTAATATTAAAAATGAAAATGAATTCTCAAACGACTTATTTAAACAGGTAGTAGAACAGTCAAAGGACATTATCTTTTACTATCAGTTTAAGCCATATCCATCATTTAAATATATTACTAACTCAATCAAGGATATGACATCCTACCCTGACACATCATTTTATGCAGATCCTAATTTCTTCATGACACTTGTGGCACCAGGAAGTAGAGATAATCTCCTTGAAGTATTTAATGATAAGAATACTAACACTGGTACTTACATTATTAAGATGCTCAACAAGAACGCTGAAGAATACTGGGCAGAGTTCTATCGTAATGCCATTACTAATGATAATGGTCAGGTTGATTACATTTTGTGTACAGTACGAGACGTTACAGAAATGCAGACCGCTCAGATGGAACAGATTAAGGTTACTCAGAGCAGAAATATGCTTCTTTCATATATCTCACATGAACTGCGTACCCCTATCACTTCAATTGCTGGTTATATGACCGCAATCAATGATGGCGTAATGAGTGGTGAAGAAGAAGTTAAAGAAGCCTTCGATATTATTACTAGCAAAACTTTAACACTTAAGACACTTATCGATGACCTGGATCAGCTTACTAAACTTGAAACTAACCAGTTCACCTTCGAGTTTATGCTTACCAATGTTGAAGAATTAGCATCCCAGCTCATAAGCAACACTACATTGACGCAACTACAGTTCCCAATTTCAACATAAAAATTGACGCTGATTTGTCCCATTTATCTAAATATTGGGTTATAATAGATTTCGTGAGAATTAACCAGGTATTCAGTAATCTTGTTAATAACGCTTACAAATACGCCCAAGATAACAACAATATGACATGGTCATTCAGTATTGACCCAGCTGAAGAGAACCTTGTAGTCTACGTACGCGACTACGGTAAGGGAATCAGAAGCAAGCATCTTGGACACATCTTTGACAAATTCTATCGCGCAGATTATGCCGATAATACTAATAAACAAATCGAAGGCAGAGGTCTCGGTTTGACCCTTTGCAAGGAAATGATCAACGCCCACCAGGGCGAAATCTTCGCCGAGAGCGTATACGGCGAAGGAAGTAAGTTTACGTTTATAATCCCGCTTTATAAGGAGGACTAGATATGGCTAAAGAGAAGATTTTAGTAGTTGATGATGAACAGGCGATTAACAAGTTAATATGCTCATATCTTACTAAGGAACAGTTCACAGCAATTCCTGCGTATACTGGTGAGGAAGCTTTAGCAGCCCTTCGTCGTGAGAATCCAGACCTTATCATTCTGGATATTATGCTCCCTGATACTGAGGGTACTTCTCTTTCACTTGATATCAGGAAGGTATCAAATGCTCCTATCATTTTCTTAAGTGCTAAGACTCAGGAAATCGATAAGATCATTGCGTTATCAGCTGGCGGCGATGATTACATGACTAAGCCTTTCATGCCTGGCGAACTTATCGCTAGAGTTAAGGCTCACCTGAGACGTCAGAACTCACTTATGCAGAACTTACAGGTTCAGCAGGCAGTTCATCAGGTTGGTAACCTTAAGATTGATCTTAACTCACACGAAATCTTCGTTAACGACGAAGAAGTTAACCTGACAGTTAAGGAATTCGAGATTCTTAAGTTACTCATCGAGAACCCTCGCAAGGTATTCCCTGCTTCACAGATTTTTGAGAGTGTATGGAAGACAACTTGCATGGCTAACGATACTAAGACAGTTATGGTTTATATCAGTACACTTCGTAAGAAGATTGAGAATACTACTGATAGTCCTAACTACATCATCAGCGTAAGAGGCGTTGGTTATAAGTTCAATCACGCACTCCTTAAGGACGCTGAGTAAGTTCCGCTATAAGTCGCAGCTTACAGGTATTAGATTCGTTTGATAATATACAACAAAAAACAAACCCCGTTTCATTACGAAACGGGGTTTTAATATTCATTCGATTAATTATGCGTATCTGATAAACATGTAAACAGTACAGATAATCAGTGACAGAATCATTGTTGGGAAACCAATCTTGAGGAATTCAATGTAAGTGATTGGATGTCCGTTCTTTGATGCGATACCTGTAAGTACAACGTTAGCTGATGCGCCGATAAGAGTACCGTTACCACCAAGACAAGCACCAAGTGAAAGTGCCCACCAAAGAGGCATAGTATCCATACCACTCTCGCCCATTGTCTGGATGAGTGGGATCATTGTTGCTACGAATGGAATGTTGTCCAGTGTTGATGACAGGATTGCTGATACCCAAAGGATGATCATCATTGTCATTACTGGCTTACCATCTGTAAACTTCATGATGAAGTCAGCCATAGCATCGATAACACCAGTGTGTTCCATACCACCTACGCAGATGAACAGTGCTGTGAAGAAGATGATTGTTGGCCATTCAACGTCCATAACTACTTCTTCTACATCCTGCTTACCAATAATCATCATGATAGTTGCACCAGCAAGTGCGATCATTGATGATTCAAGGCCCAGAACACCGTGAAGAGCGAAACCTGCTACGATGAGCAGAATCATAACTACAACCTTCTTAAGGAGAACAGGATCCTTGATCATGCTCTTCTCATCCATGTGCATTACACTCTCCATAGCTTCTGGAGTTGCGCACAGGTTCTTGCCGTAAATCAGCTTGAAGAAGAAGATTGAAACGATCATGATGATTACGATAACTGGAGCATCGTTTAAGATGAAGTCACCGAATGTGAGACCAGTAGCTGAACCAATCATGATGTTTGGTGGGTCGCCGATAAGTGTTGCAGTACCACCGATATTTGATGCCATGATTGAAGTCATGATAAATGGTACTGGGTTAAGGTTCATTTCCTTGCAGATTGCCAGCATCATAGGACCTACCAGCAGTACTGTAGTTACGTTATCAAGGAGTGCTGAGAATACAGCTGTGATAATCATGAACAGAACCAGCATAGTCCATGGATTACCCTTAGCAACCTTAGCTGACTTAACAGCCAGGTATTCAAACATACCTGATCGTTTAGCTACACCTACGAAGAGCATCATACCTACCAGAAGACCGATAGTGTTAGCATCGATGTAGTGTACACCTTCTTCAATGTTCAGGATACCCAGAATCAGAAGAAGAACTGCGCCGCCTACTGCACATACTGCACGGTGAACTTTCTCCGTAATAATTACTACCATTACTGCTACGAAGATCAGAATGGAGATTATTGCTTCATGTGACATATATGTACCTCTCTTTAATATAATTATTAACTATCCTTTTTCACTCTGAAGAAAGGTTTGTTTCCCCAGGATGTCTTATATCCATAAAACATCACGCTTATCATATATACCCATCCGAAGAATATATAGACATAAAGGAACGGGAACCCTAAAATCATTGGCTCTGTCATCTTCCCAACGATAATGATGCCAGGAAACTCCAGTACCATGAATCCCAAGATGAGAAGCAGCGAAATTGCCACCTTCCTCTTATTGACTTCTAGTTTTCTCGTTCTTTTCTTCATCGTGAATACCTAGTAACTTTACATCATATATATATAAAACACAAGACATTTCGAAGTAAGTTTACCTCGATTTAAGTGTTTTAAATTATCTGATAAATCGTCTGTCCTATTACCTTATAATGCAATACCCAGAATCATTGCAGCAATCAGCATATAGAGTGTTGATGATACCATGTCGGATATTGACTGAATCATTGGAGTTGCCATGAGCGCAGGGTCGATGCCCAGTCTCTTAGCACCCATTGGAAGCATACTACCAAGAAGCTTACCAAACATAACGATGCATATTAATGAAACAGCAACTGTCGCTGCAATACCTGCACTCTCACCGTCTATAATCATGATCTTAGCAAAGTTAAACGCACTGAGTATACCGCCAATTACAATACTGATTCTAAATTCCTTCCAGAAGACCCTGATAAAGTCCTTAAGGTCAATATCTCCGACGGACATACCTCTGATAACAAGAGATGCCGCCTGAGTACCTACGTTACCGCCAGTACCCATGAGAAGTGGCAGATATGATACCAGTACAATAACCTGTGAAAGTACCATTTCAAACTGAGCCAGAATGAAACCTGTAAGCATGAGCGTTACTGTCATGAACAGCAGCCAAGGAAGTCTTGCCTTAACATGACGGAATACGCTCAAATCAAGGTATTCAGTGTCAGAGTCATCCATGACACCGGCCATTCTCTCGATATCCTCTGTAGCTTCTTCTTCGATGATATCCATGATGTCATCGACTGTGATGATACCAACGAGCTTATGTTCGTTATCTACTACAGGAATTGCCAGGAAACCGTACTTCTTAAACATCTCGGCAACGTCTTCCTGGTCGTCCTTAACGTTAACGTATACGTAGTCTGAGTCATTCATCAGCTCAGTGATTGGTGTATCAGCATCAGCAAGAATGAGGGCTCTCAATGATACAATACCTTCAAGAGTTCTTGATGCACTCTTAACGTAACATGTATATACAGTTTCTGTATCCATACCAACCTTCTTGATATGGGCCAGAGCATCTGCACATGTCATATCTATCCTAAGGCCGATATAGTCAGGAGTCATAAGGCTACCTGCACAGTTATCAGGATAATTCAGGTAAGTGTTAATCAGCTTACGCTCATCCTTAGGTGTTTTCTCAAGAATTTTGTCTACAATATTTGCTGGAAGTTCTTCCAGGACGTCGATCATATCGTCGAAGTCCAGCTCCTTAATCAGGAATGATGTTTCACGGTCAGTGATACCATCAATGATAGCCAGCTGGTCGTCTGAAGGCAGATATGAGAACACTTCAACAGAAACATCCTTAGGAAGCATTCTGAAGATAATGATAGTTTTCTCAATGCCAAGTTCTTCAAGTACTTCTTCAAGAATTTCGGCAATATCAACTTCATTATGCTGAAGCAGTTCTTCCTTCGCCTTGAAATATGATTTTTTGTCCAGAAGCTCGATTATACTCTCCGTCTCTTCTTCAAACTGTTCGAGCTTTTCTTCCATTTCCATGGATTCAATCATTTTAATACTACCTTTCTTCACCTGTAAGTCTGCTTCGCAAATTTCTTGCAAAGTTTCCCGCACGTTCGCTAACGCCTTCTGATTCGAGGATAGCACGTGGGTCATTAGCCGTCTCCATTATAGCAAATTTACCAGGAAGCGCAAAAGTTTTGTTCATGTTGAGCCCACTGATAATTTGCTGCGCGACGATATCTCCCCCGCTATACCCCGATACAATAACAGCAAAAACGCTCTTATCATAGAATCGGTGTGTGGTAAACAGTGCTGTAAGTCTATTTACAAAGGCGGTAAGATTGCCGCCAATTGCGTCATTATAATTAGGACATACCATAACAACGGCATCGCATTCGAGAATCGCAGGATAAACCTGCTCTTCTATAGGACCACCATAAAAGCACTTACTCTCTTCTCCGAAGTGTCTGCAGGTCTCATATCTGCAACCTCTGCAGTCCATTACAGACCCGTTTCTAAGTGATATTTCTTTGATATCAAAGTCCTGCAAATCCCGGGATATCATATCCCAAAGAGCGATGCTGTTTGAAGTCTTACGATCACTTGCGTGAATAGCAAGAAGTTTCGGCTTCTTAATTTCTGGAAGCTGGTATGTCATTATGTTTTCGACAAGTGTTCTGCCCGCGTTCATGTAAGCCTTGAAATTATCAGTATCAAGATTCTTTGCTTGAATATAATAATTCTTCAATGTCTTCGTTCCCTCAACCAAAGGCTTGCCAGGAAACGTACACCCAGCTCTGTTAGCTGTAAATACCAGATCTCGGCCAGCAGATTTAGTGAAAATCTCACTGCTTCCATCAAGAATTACACCACCAATGGATCCTTCCAGACTGTTAGTGTTAATTCTGAAATATTTCATCATAGCCATCCAGTTAAGATTGATACCTGATTCACCAAGTGAAATAGTGAACAAAATTCGTCGATTAGTTAAATCAGCCGCCTCAACCTCTTCTACAGTTGTAAGTTCGATATAGTTGTAGCCTTTGGTACTATATTCAATTATTTCGTTGAGACGTTCTCTTTTACTGAACTCTGGGCAAAACGGATTTATTAAAATTAGTGGAGCATTACTAAGCATCTATAACCTCTCAAGATTCCTATATGCCTTTTCAATACGCTGAAAAAGCTTCTCATCAAGCGGCAAGTTCTCCACTTCATTGCCACCATTAACTCGTCTGTTGCGGCATCCCAGGAATGCCCCTGCCCCGTCAGCTCCTAAATAGAGCGATGAATAATGCCATCCACCTCTTAATGTCTCGATGAGTGATAATGCTCCCGAAGACATTGCTGGTGCTATGTATGGCTTAAATCCGTCCGCTCTTGTTTCAAGATTGGAACGGACAGTAAGTTCTGTAAGTGCCAGTGAATTATCGTCATCGTACTCCTCAATACTATCGGCGATAACAAGGTCCTCTCCGTGAGGGCCGAAGGCTCTACCCTCTGCAAGATATCTAGCAAATCGTTCTTCCTTCTGTGCAAAGTATGACGCACGTCCATTCATTACGCCAAGACCGTAGCCTCTGACAAGTGATGGCTCAAGACCAGCATCAAGAGCAGCCTTCGCAAGTGGATCTACCGGATCTGATACAACAGCAAAAATGCCTTTGTATCCAGCTTCAACAGCCTGTTTGGCATACATTGAAACAAGACCCTTGTTAGCTTCTAGCTGTGCCATTCTAACATCTCCACCAGCTCCAATAGGTGGCACACCTTTTGTCGCACAGAATACAAACATATCGCAGTCCCACATGTCCTCTGATTTTAAAATCTCTATCCAAGGAAGCTTACGTCCATCAGGATATGAAATCTGATTGATTTCTCTCTCATATCTTCTCATCTGAGCGTCATTGAGATCAAAAATCCCGATTGTATCTATAACGTCTGCACCCATGAGTCTCAGGCCCATGAGAACGGTACCGCCAACATCTCCTAATGCTACAAGGTTCACACGGGCAGACTTGGCGGGAACAGTACTTATGGACTCTGTGACCGGGCAAACTGCAGGGAACACGAAACTGTGCTCCAGCATGTTCACTTCTCTATTTTTGTCTATTAATTCGCTGATATATCTCATGACAGCGCACCCTCCAGACTAAGTAATCTCTCCATGTAGTCAGCCATGTAGACTGATGGTGCGAAGTTAAAGTTAACTGCTACACGGTTAGCACCATTTGGCATTCTTGGACCGATGATTGCATCGGACAGACGCTTGATAGTGAGCTTGCGCTCGAATTCTTCCTGGTATTCATCTTCAAGAACTCTGAAAATCTTCATGGCATTCTCAAGGCAGACCTTGCACATGTTGTAAACAGCTTCTCTTGGACAATCAAGAAGATATGGCATTGTTGCGAATGGAAGCATCTGATTAATTGATGGAATCAGGTTAGCTTCGATCTTATCCTCTGTCTTGATACCGTCGCCGCCTATATATGGACACATTGCTGATTCAAGGAACCATGCCTTAAGGTTTGGAATGAAGTAAGCACTCTCAACGTCTCTTCCCTGCATGTCCATCAGGTCTTTGCCGTTTCCGCTTAGAAGTCCAGTTACAATCTTGCGGATTTCAATACTATTACTCTTGAAGTATGGGTCTAATGACTGCATTCTGTGACCGTTGTGAAGCAGGTCATCAACCAGAATGACGGGTCTGTTAAATGACTTAATAGTCTTTATCTGGTTGGCGAGAGTTGCATACATTGGGAACTCTTCGATGGTGAATTTGTCGAGAGTAGCAGTATAAACTTTTTCTGTATGCAGCATCTTAGTAACTGTGTTAGGGACTGCAATACCATGCATCATCTTGCCAAATGGAACGCACATGCATTCGCCAAGCTTACGAGGTTTAGTTGGGTAGTTTGGTACATTGTTAGCACGAGTAACCATGTCGACAATCTTCTGATTGAGAATGCCCGCATTAAATGAAAGTACCAGATTGCCAGGATTAAGTCCTGCAATAGCCTTCAGCATGTCTCCATGAGTTTTCTGAAGCACATCAAGAATACGCGGATTTGTATTAAATGGAGCCTTAAGTACAGTATCCAGATTCTGAATAACTGCCATAGGCGCCTTCATGTTAACTTCAAAAATAGGTTCCGCTCTGTCATCGAGAACTATCTGAGTGAATCCCATACGTTCGATAATCTCTCTGATATGACGGTTGATACCACCTGTAACAGGATGATAAATAGCATATGTAATATCCTCTGCCAAAGCCTGTGAGATAACTTCTGTAGAAATCATCTGAACAACATTGTCCATGTCAGGACGTCTGTTGCAATATAAACCTCTAATTACGAGAATTCGGCCAGTTACTTTCTTCCTGAGATATGAAGCAATCTGTCTATCCTTGAATTCTTCATAAAGCTGACTTGTCTCCATGAGGTTAACTGCCGCCAGTGCGCAGATATTGCCATCTACATCTTCTACTGTAGCAACATTAACATAATCTTTATCTATGTAATCTCTTATCAAGTTTATATCAAGTCCGTTCTCGATAAGTTCTGGTTCCAGATTCTTAAGAACATCATGTTTCTCGTTTCTCAAAGGTACAATCTTAATATGACTCTTCTCAAGAATGTTCTTATACTGAGGTTCTCTTAAATATAAACTGTTGTCGTATATGAAGTTCTGGGCAACTGAATCGATAAGGGTTGAAATATCACGACCCTGGTCGATGTTGTCTCTAATCTTAGTTGAACTGATATCCTCAAGATAAAGTGGCAGCTTAAGCTCAACAATATCACCCTTAATTAACTTGTAGTTATCAAGAAGTTTCTTGTAGTCTTCTTCACCTTGTTCAAGTGACTCTCTTCTGAAGACAACATGATTCATTGAATGAATTGAATGTTCAGTTGCTTCAGCTCGATATGATGATGCATTGGTAATAACGTCACTACCAACTACCATGTATACCTGCTTGCCAGGGAACAGTTCCTTAAGATTCTTAAGGTCCCCAGGATTAGCGATATTAACTGGGAAATCGTCTGGGAACATGAATACATCTGGTTCATCGGCAACACTCATAGTGATAATCTTCCTACGGAGCATTCTAGCCTGAGTCTTCTTAGACCATGAGAATTCATCCAGTGCCAGATATACTTCAAATCCTTCATCACGAATTGACTGAACGGTACCCTTGTGGCTCAGTGAGAATGGGTCAAATGTGCCTGGGAAGAATGCAATGCGGGTATTAATCGGCAGGTTCATGTCGCCATACCTAAAGTTATATTCGGATATAAATCTATAGATATTATTAAGAGCTGCCGCATTGTTAAAGAAGTTCATGTCGTATTCTTCAATGGATGTTATAAGAGTTAATGTCTTCTTATAAATGCTCTTGAATATATCTAACTTCTGCTCAAATGATAATTCCTTGCAAGCGAAGATAAACTTACCAATTACCATAAACGCTTCCTGGCTAACAACTTCATGGTAGTTGCTAAGGCCCTTAAGGAGCATTCCAAGTAATTTGTCACGTCTAGCCATAGTTGCTTCCGCAGATTCCTTATCGGCATATTTATAGTCAGAATAACGGATAATCATCTCGCCAACTGTATCAAGGGCTACAGAACCAACCTTGTCATTGTTATTCTCAATAAGTTCTGCAATTGCTGAAATAAATTCATCAAGTTCGCCTGGATAAAGGTAAAGAGCCAGCTGACCCAGGAATTCAGGAATATACTTAGAGAACTGATATTCACCGATTTCAAGACCCTTAGTAAGCTCGATAACGATTTCATTGACCTGTTCAATAGGCAGTCTATCTGCAATAGCAATAAGGCTTGCGCCTGCTCTTCTTCTTACAGTTACAATTTCACTTACCTTAATCAGGTTAGAGAAATGTGTGGCCATATGATAGAGTCTGTTACTTCCTCTTGCTGAGTTCGCATATTCCAGAAGGAAATCGATGTTTGCAGCCTTAACAACCCAAGGTGTCTTAACCTTCAGGTTCTCTCTAACTACCCATGAAACATTATCATCTGCAGTATTAACAAGCTTACTGCCCTTATGGATAAGCTGCTTATAATGAGACTCTTTCTTGAGATTACCAAGATTGCCACAAATCTTGGCTTTCATATAATTCACACTTGTTGTGTATTCTTCTACGGTATCTTCTTCAATGTATCTGAGAATTTTATCAGCTGCTTCAGAGCTAATATCACCTCTTGTTAAATGCTCAAGTGCTCGCAGTGCACCAATAATAAGTGCAACAGACTGAGACATACCAGCCGCAATAGCAAATTCAATGATTATCTCCCTGTCTGACGGTGTCAGAACTTCTTCAGGAAGTGTTGTTACTGAATTAAGGAGTGTGAACAGTGAACTCTCCTGTGATTCATAATCACGAAAAAGATCCACGTACTTTCTCACATAATCAGACGCTTCTTCTGGTGTCACGTTCTCGAAGATCCCGTCAATAACAGAACGGAATGCATAACCAATCCAGCTTCGATGTCTATCTGTAACCTTGTAATCAGGATATACGATCTTGTGCATGTACTCTTCCCAGACAGATACACTCTCATTGAGATGAATCTTGCTGGCATCCGCAGTGTCTGGCAGTTCCTTACGATATACATCGTCGTAGTTGGCGATGATAGTACCAAGCAGATGGCCTGCCTGTCTTCTGATATCACCCTCTCTATGTGCCAGAAGGTCATAGAGGAAATTAAGTGTTATTGTCTTCTCCTGCTTAGTCATATAAGTGAAATATTCATTGAGAATATCCAGATATGCTCTCTGATTCTTCCACTGTCTTTCACTTCGCGCAGCTTCAATTAATGAACCGAATGCAGATTCATTATTAAAGATGCTCATGAGCTTAATATTATGCTCGATTGCTGTGTATTTAATATTCTCTACAACTTCGTCACCTGACATCAAAGCGAAGTCCTTCTTGTTCTCACCAATATTAGTAGCTGGTGAATTCTTGATGTCAGTCTCTACGCCCATGTTCTTCAGATAGTTCTCGAAGTCCTTAAGCTTAGCATATACCTTCTCGTATCTATGCCTCTTAGCTTCATCTACATTATCAAGCTTATCGAGAATAACCTGGAAACTCTCATCAAGTGAGTAGAAGTTGACAATTTCTACACCATCAACTCTCGTACTCTTAACGCGGAAGTCCGCGTAGATAAGGAGAAGTGATTCAATTGACAGGTTCTCAAGTTCCAGATCCCATGTTGAATGATTACTTGCAATATGGGCAGTCATTGGCATGTTCTCTCTGTTAAGGAACATGTCAGTATAGTAGTAATGGAGATATGGAACTCTACGAGCTTCTTCTGGTCTGCAGCCAAACTTACCGATGTCATGACCAGCAGCAGCACCTGATACAAGAGAAATGTCAACTGGAACACCTGTACCAACAAGCTGACGACCAACAAATACGGCTACGTAATGAACACCTGCAATGTGGCCCAGTGTGTTAAATGGAGTTATTTCTCTATTGATGCGCATGAATTCGAAGATATAATGTTCATCCCATATCTTCCTAAGCTTCTTATATTCTGATTCATTAATGCATCCCTTAGTTTCTTCCTTGTCGAGAAGATAGAGATGATCTGTAGCTGATTCACCAAATTCGTCATGTTCTCTTCTCAGCAGACATCTGTAATTCTCAAGAAAAAACTTAGCTGCAACATTCCTCTTAGGAGTAAAGTTTGAGGGGTAATTCTCCGGATACATGTATGCGATAGTCTCACCACAAATGTACTGTAACCAGCCTTCTTCTGGCTCCTCTGAGAACATACTCATCATAGGCTTCATAGCCTTAAGAACGCTACTAGAATCAACGATATTTTTATCTAAAAGTTCACCATATCTAGCTTCCCAGTTACCTGCTTCAAGTACACTGTTTATCTCCTCTGTAGACAGCTTTAATCTACGCAGGATATCAGGTGAATTAAGATGGTTATATGCCTTTAAAATGTTCTTGTCTCTCATAATTTTAACCTCACACAAAACTAGGTATCATTATACCACAAAAACATTGAATTTTTAAGGCTTCGCGCTATTCAAAATTGAAACAATTAACTGAAAATTTCAAAAAACATACTTTTGATTGACGTTAAAATATTGAAGTGTTAAAATTACTCTTACAAGAAACTATTTACTAGAGTTTTTTTAATTAAGAGGAGAAAAAGTTATGTCCAATTATGTAGAAAGAGTCATCGAACTCTGCAAGCAGAAGAACCCTGGCGAAATCGAATTTCACCAGACTGTAGAAGAAGTATTATTATCACTGAAACCAGTTGTTGATGCACATCCAGAATACGAAGCATCAGCACTTCTCGAGAGACTGACTGAACCTGAAAGAGGAGTTACTTTCAGAGTAGTTTGGGTTGACGATGAAGGTAAGGTTCAGGTTAACAAGGGTTACAGATATCAGTTCAACAGCGCAATCGGACCTTACAAGGGTGGTCTTAGATTCGCTCCAAACGTATATCCTGGAATCATCAAGTTCCTCGGTTTCGAACAGATCTTCAAGAACAGCTTAACTGGTCTGCCTATCGGCGGCGGCAAGGGCGGTTCAGACTTCGATCCTAACGGTAAGTCAGATGCAGAAGTAATGAGATTCTGCCAGGCATTCATGACTGAACTGTTCAGACACATCGGACCTTACACTGACGTTCCTGCTGGCGACCTTGGTGTTGGCGGAAGAGAAATCGGTTACCTCTTCGGTCAGTACAAGAG
>JAGHTQ010000073.1 GCA_018065295.1 Candidatus Colimonas fimequi
CGCCTCTGCCCTGAGTCTTTGATCTCAGGTCTGTAGCATATCCGAACATCTGTGAAAGTGGAACGAATCCTCTTACAGCTACTGCGCCATTGTTCATGTCTGAACCTTCGATACGACCTCTTCTTGAGCTGATATCGCCGATTACATCACCCATGTACTGTTCAGGAACTGTAACTTCAACCTTGAAGATAGGTTCCAGAAGTACTGGTGCAGCCTTTCTTGCAGCTTCCTTGAATGCCATTGATGCAGCAATCTTGAATGCCATTTCTGATGAGTCAACTTCGTGATATGAACCATCATAAAGTTCAATACCGATGTCAACAACCTGATATCCTGCAACAGGACCAGTTTCGCATGCTTCTCTAAGACCTTCTTCAATCTTAGGGATGTATTCCTTAGGAATAGCACCACCAACGATTGCGTTCTTGAATTCGAAGCCTTCGCCTGGCTGTCTTGGATAAACCTTGATTTTAACGTGACCGTACTGACCTGAACCACCAGTCTGCTTCTTGTGCTTGTAGTCCACATCTGCTGGAGCTGTAAATGTTTCCTTGTATGAAACCTGAGGCTTACCAACGTTAGCTTCGACTTTAAACTCCCGTAATAGTCTATCCACGATGATTTCAAGGTGAAGTTCACCCATGCCAGCGATGATTGTCTGTCCTGTGTCTTCGTTTGTATAAGTCTTGAATGTAGGGTCTTCTTCAGCCAGCTTAGCCAGCGCGATACCCATCTTTTCCTGTCCAGCCTTAGTCTTAGGCTCGATAGCGATCTCGATTACTGGATCAGGGAATTCCATAGACTCTAAGATGATTTCGTGCTTTTCGTCGCACAGTGTATCACCTGTAGTTGTGTTCTTAAGTCCTACTGCTGCTGCGATGTCGCCTGAGTAAACCATTTCGATTTCTTCTCTCTTGTTGGCGTGCATCTGAAGGATACGTCCTATTCTCTCCTTCTTACCCTTAGTAGAATTGCATACATATGAACCTGATTCAAGTGTACCTGAGTATACTCTGAAGAATGCAAGCTTTCCTACGTATGGGTCAGCCATAATCTTGAATGCTAAGGCTGAGAATGGGCCCTTATCGTCTGCAGGTCTTTCTTCTTCCTTGTCAGTTCCAGGAATAATACCCTTGATTGCTGGGATATCCAGTGGTGATGGCATGTAATCAATAACAGCATCCAGCATCATCTGTACGCCCTTATTTCTATATGCTGATCCGCATGTTACTGGGACCATATCACCAGCGATAGTAGCCTTACGAATTACCGTCTTAAGTTCCTCCTTAGTGATTTCTTCACCTTCCAGGTACTTCATTGTAAGTTCTTCGTCCTGTTCTGCAACTGATTCAACGAGCTTTTCTCTCCACTCTTCTGCTGTATCAGCCATTTCTGCAGGAATATCAACTACTTCGTATTCCTTACCAAGGTCATCCTTGTAGATCTCTGCCTTCATTTCAACCAGGTCGATAATTCCAACGAATGTCTCTTCCTTACCGATAGGCAGCTGAATAGGAACTGCATTTGCTTTTAATCTGTCCTCAATCATTCCGACAACTCTGTAGAAGTCAGCACCCATGATATCCATCTTGTTAACGAATACCATACGTGGTACGCCGTACTTCTCAGCCTGTCTCCATACTGTTTCTGACTGAGGCTCAACGCCACCCTTTGCACAGAGAACTGTTACTGCTCCGTCAAGTACTCGGAGTGAACGCTCAACTTCAACTGTGAAGTCTACGTGTCCCGGTGTGTCGATGATGTTAATTCTAGTGTCCTTCCACTGGGCTGTAGTAGCAGCAGAGGTGATAGTAATACCACGTTCCTGTTCCTGTTCCATCCAGTCCATTGTTGCTGAACCATCGTGTGTTTCACCAATCTTATGAGTTCTGCCTGTGTAGAACAGAATTCTTTCCGTAGTTGTTGTCTTACCAGCATCGATGTGAGCCATGATACCGATGTTTCTTGTCTTAGCTAACGGAAACGCTCTTTTAGCCATGATATTTCCTCCTTTCTGCTTTATGCACTAATTGCTAACATATTCACGCTGCAATTAGAATCTGAAATGTGCAAATGCCTTGTTGGCTTCTGCCATCTTGTGTGTATCTTCCTTCTTCTTTACTGATGCACCAGTGTTGTTTGCTGCATCAAGAATTTCCTTTGCCAGCTTTTCTGACATAGTTCTTTCGCCTCTAGCTCTTGTGTACTTAGTAAGCCATCTGAGTCCCAGAGTCTGACGTCTGTCAGCTCTAACTTCGATTGGAACCTGGTAGTTTGCACCACCGATTCTTCTAGCCTTTACTTCAAGAACTGGCATAATGTTGTTCATTGCCTTTTCGAATACTTCCAGAGCTTCTTCGCCTGTTGCTTCCTTGATCTGATCGAATGCATCGTATACGATCTTCTGAGCAACGCCCTTCTTACCATCCAGCATTACGCTGTTGATGAGCTTAGCTACTACTACGCTTCCATAAACTGGATCTGGAAGTACTTCACGCTTAGGTACATTTCCTTTTCTTGGCACTTCTCTTCCCTCCTTGTGTTAATTACAGTCGGTACTCGATATAACCTTGCGAAATCTCTTCGGGCGATTAATTCCATCGTCTTACGTCCGCAAGCATCTATCGCGGCGCACATTGATATATATATCAAAGGCACTTTCAAATTACCGATTACTACTTCTTAGGTCTCTTAGCTCCATACTTGGATCTAGCCTGTCTTCTGTCTGCTACTCCAGCAGTATCAAGTGTTCCTCTAACGATGTGATATCTTACACCTGGGAGGTCCTTAACTCTACCGCCTCTGATCAGTACAACACTGTGTTCCTGCAGGTTGTGGCCGATACCAGGGATGTAAGCTGTAACTTCGATACCGTTAGTAAGACGAACTCTTGCAACCTTTCTAAGAGCTGAGTTAGGCTTCTTAGGTGTAACAGTCTTAACTGATGTGCAAACGCCTCTCTTCTGAGGTGAGCTTACATCTGTAGCAACTCTTCTCAGTGAGTTCATTCCCTTGTTAAGAGCTGGTGCAGTTGACTTCTTCTCGCTGCTAGTTCTGCCCTGACGTACTAATTGGTTAATTGTAGGCATCCTTTTTCTCCTTTCTTCAAAAAGTAATATTGAGGTCACAGGCTTAAAAGCCCATAACCTCAATGATTATATCAAAGTGATATTTCGTTGTCAACTGAAATTAATCCAGTTCTACGATATCGGCAGCTTCAAATTCTTCTGAATAATCCTGTGCTACCATCATGTCATCGCTTGTTGACATTTCTGGTGCAATCTCAGCGATTTCTTCGTATTCGTTTTCTTCTGCCATTTCAAGTTCTCTCTGCATTTCTCTGTATGCTTCGATGAGTGGTTCGTTTACACCGTAGTCAAGGCCGATTGAACGATATCTCTTCATACCAGTACCAGCTGGGATTAGCTTACCGATAATAACGTTCTCCTTAAGTCCTTCAAGTGTATCCTTCTTGCCTTCGATAGCAGCATTTGTAAGAACTCTTGTTGTTTCCTGGAATGATGCTGCTGACAGGAATGAATTTGTTGCAAGTGATGCCTTAGTGATACCAAGGAGAACTCTTTCGTAAGTTGCTGGTTCGCCACCGTTAGCAATTACTTCTTCGTTGGCTTCGTCAACTTCGCTCTTGTCATACTGGCTTCCTGGGAGGAACTGAGTATCACCAGGCTCGTTAACCTTAACCTTGCTGAGCATCTGACCAGCGATAACTTCGATGTGCTTATCGTTGATATCTACACCCTGCATCTTATATACTCTCTGAACTTCCTTGATCAGATATTCGTAAACGCCTTCAACACCCTTCAGTCTCAGGATATCCTTAGGATCCAGAGGACCTCTTGTGATGTTGTCACCAGCTTCTACGTAATCACCTTCAGCAACGCTAAGTCTTGCGCTGAATGGGATGTCGTATACTCTTTCTTCGTCGCCTCTGATAGTAACTTCGTTTGTAGTCTTGTCAATTGAAACTACTGTACCATCAGCTTCACAGATGATTGCAAGACCCTTAGGCTTTCTTGCTTCGAACAGTTCTTCTACTCTAGGAAGACCCTGAGTGATATCTGAACCAGCGACACCACCTGAGTGGAATGTTCTCATTGTCAGCTGAGTACCAGGTTCACCGATTGACTGTGCTGCTGTGATACCAACAGCTTCGCCGATGTTAACTGTTTCGCCGTTAGCCAGGTTTCTGCCGTAGCACTTAACGCATACGCCAGTCTTGCTGTGGCAAGTCATTACTGATCTGATAGCTACAGACTTGATGCCAGCTGCATCGATGATCTGTGCTGTTTCTTCAGTGATTTCTTCATCCTGTTCTACGATGATTTCGCCAGTTTCTGGGTGGCAAATGTCAGCCAGAGCAGTTCTACCAGTGATTCTCTCGATGAGTGATTCAATCTTCTCACCGCCATCGCTGAATGCTGCTACTTCGATACCTTCGTCAGTTCCGCAGTTGTCTTCTCTAACGATTACGTTATGAGATACGTCAACCAGTCTTCTTGTCAGGTAACCTGAGTCGGCTGTTCTGAGGGCTGTATCTGTCAGACCCTTTCTAGCACCGTTTGATGAAATGAAGTATTCCAG
>JAGHTQ010000254.1 GCA_018065295.1 Candidatus Colimonas fimequi
CCTTCGCGCAGAGGACTTTGAATTCCCAGAGAGCTGGGAAGGCGACGTGACATTTTTGCAATGTAAGTGCGCGCCTCACTGTCCTAGAGAGCACCGTCCACTTCAGTGCCGCTTCTACCCTCTTACACCACACCTTGATGAAGACGAGAATCTTTGGTTAATATATCAGCACGCGGATTTACCTTACGAGTGCCCTCTTATCGCCCAAAGGATGCCGCTAAACGAAGATTTCTGCGAAGCCACTTATCAGGTATGGCAGCGACTTATTGAAGACCCACTCATCTACGACATGGTCGAGATGGATTCTGATTTCCGAATCGAAGATGAAGAGCCGATTGAAATCGTTTGGCCGAAATAGGACTGGCACACGCAATAATGAAACCAATCCCGCGATATCACTACCGCGGGATTTTTGATTACTTGATATTTTCGTATACTGGCACACCATTAAAGAATGTGATTGTTGGTACAACTTCTTCTAATTCTTCAACTGGTGAAGTCCTCAGGTTGATATTGAGAAGCATAAGGTCTGCCTTCTTACCAACTTCAATAGTTCCGATTTCATCTTCCATGTTCAGTGTCTTGGCACCATTAATTGTTGATGCTTCGATTGTCTGATCAAGAGTCAGTGCCTGGCTCCAGTCTTTGAGAGATCCGATAAGCTGGCTTTCTTCGTTGTCTGCTGGATCCTGTGATGCTGCTGTATCTGTACTTCTATGATATGCAGGATCGTCTCCATACCAGAAGTTATACATCTTCTGTGGCAGAACTCTTGTCTGTGCACTGTAGTAGAGCCAACCCATATCAGGCTGTGTTACAACGTAGTCACTGTGGAATGCTACATTAATGCCCTTCTTTTCAAGGCTCTGCATTGGATACTGAGTATCGAGAGCTTCCTGACTGCTCATAAGTGGCAGATATACTGACCAATAGTAGTCATCCATTACAGCCCAGTATGGAGCAACGATTGCAGATACTCCCATGTCCTTCATTCTCTGCTGGTCTTCGTCATTAATAAACTGGCAGTGTGCGAAGCATACTCTATTTTCCTTCAGCTCAGGATACTTGGCTTCTGCCTTTTCAAGTGCATCTAATGCAAAGGTTGCTGATGCATCGCCAATCTGGTGGATGTGCATATTGAGGCCGTTTTCTGCAGCATACTCGAGAACCTGTTCCATCATATCCTGCTTCCCGTGCCAGATATTGTTACTCTCAATATCGTTGTTTTCGAGAACTCCGTCAGCATACATACCTTCTGACATATATGCTGTTCCTTCTTCCAGAACCTGGTCAGCCATAGTCTTGATTGTTGTAATCTGATAGTATTCAGTATCACAAAGTTCTTCTGCCTTCTTGCGCCATCCATCCATGTATTCCTTGCATTCTTCGAAGCTATCAAAATCATATGGATGTACCCAGAAAGAACCCTTGACTCTCATGAGAAGTTCACCGTCTCTTGCCATTTCTGACATAGCAGTCCAGTAGTTTTCTGCTGTTTCATCGCCCATGTTCAGAATACCTGCATCAAATGCTGTAGTAAATCCAAGGCTGTGGAGCCATTCCTGCTGTTCAGCAATAGCTTCCTTACACTGTTCTACAGTGTATGTTGGCTTAATTGGATCAACCAGACTTGCTGCAGCTTCCTTCAGATGGCCTGTTGGTTCGCCGTTATCATCTACAACGATTCTTCCACCATTCTTCTTATAGTTCTTGTTGTATTCAGTCGCAAACTTCTTATCAATACCAAGTTCTTCAAGAGCCTTGGAGTTAGCCCAATAAGCATGGCCATCAACTTCCTGAAGCACCATTGGCTTATCAGGACATACTTCGTCGAGAATATCCTTTGTTGGACTATTGTTTTCAAATGCACTTACCATCCATCCTGCACCTGAATAAACTTCAAGATCAGGGTTAGCTTTCATGAAATCACTGATTATAGCCTGCATTTCTGCTGGATCAAGAATGTCTGCAATGTTGATTTCATACTTGGCCTGAATTGCTGTAGCATAATGCATATGAGCTTCAACCATTGTAGGCATAACAGTCTTACCATCTGCATCAATAACGCGAGCTTTGCCATCATCGTACTTCATGGCACCTTCATCATCGCCTACATATTCAATAACATCATCTTTAATTACAACTGCAGTCGAACTGTTATCTCCAGCAACGGTTTCAACCTGAGCATTTGTAATAATTGTTGTGGATGGATTATCCCCTGTGTTGTCACTCTGTCCACAAGAAGTCATAGCGAATGCCATAACTGCTGCAATAAGAATTGCAATTAATCTGTTTTTCTTCAATCTATTATTCTCCTTAATAAAAATGTATCGAGACGTAGTATACAGCATCCCGTTTCGTTTAGCAACAATAAATCGAAGGTTTAGTTATATAATACCGTGAAGGGGTTTTTCTATATATATTTTGCCAATATGTTTCATATATCAAAACAAAAAAAGCGGTTAAGTATAAACTTAACCGCTTAATATACACTAAATATTATTTGCTAAACATTGACAGGATGCCTGTTGATTCGAGGAACAGTACAACTCGATCCGCCAAATGAATTTCTTTCATAAAGCCCCTTCTACTAGTGATTACTTACTAATTCCTCTTTTTTACTTCTTTTTGAAAACTATTTCTCTGTCGCCCAATTTTTCTTTATCTCTTCCGATATAACGAAGTTCCTTCATCCATAAATTTCTGAATGCTATGATGAAGAACAGTGTACCCAGAATTTCTGCCCAAGGAAATGCTGAGAATACCCAGTTAAGTGACAGGAACTTGGAGAAAATAAATGCTAATGGAAGTACACCGAAGATCTGTCTGATCAGTGAACCCCACATGCTGATAAATCCATGTCCTGATGCCTGGAATACAGATGATGTCATGATGCCATATGCTGCTGGAATGAAGCAGATGCTAATGATTCTCATTGCAGGAACACCGATATCATACATATCCTGGCTGTTCTGTGAGTTAAACACTTCAAGTAACTGGTATGAGAACAACTGGAAAATCAGGAAGCCGGTAACCATAATAGACATTGCTATAGCTAAACCCTTCTTATATGTCTCTACAAAACGTTTACGGTCCTGAGCTCCATAGTTGAAACCAAGAATCGGCAGTACACCCTGATTAAGACCAAATACAGGCATGAAGATAAATGACTGTATTCTGCCGTAAATACCGTTGATCGCAACGGCAGTTTCTGTAATGCTTCCCAGAATATAGTTCATGCCGAACTGTAAAACAGATCCAATTGACTGCATGATTATTGCTGGTGCACCTACAGCATAGATATCCTTGACGATTCGTCCATTCCACTTCCATCCCCATAGTTTAACGCGTACTGGATGCTTACCGCCAAACAGCAGTATCTGACCGAGTGTAAATGAGAACACCTGACCGATAACTGTTGCGATAGCTGCACCAGTAACTCCCATTTCTGGGAATGGTCCAACTCCAAAGATAAACAGTGGATCCAGTATTACATTGATGATTGCGCCTGTTAAACTACAGATCATAGGGAAAATCATGTTTCCAGTTGCCTGAAGAATCTTCTCTGATACGACCTGTATATTAATGAACACACTTCCTATTGTGATAATCTGCAGATAGATAATACCATTTTCAAGAATATATGGTGTATCTGTCATGACATGCATGAAAGGCTTAGCCAGGAATACTCCTATAATTACGAAGAATAACCAGTTAAATATGCCTAATCTATATCCATGACTTGCTGCCAGATTAGCATCATCATAAAGCTTAGCTCCAAGTCTTCGTGAAATCAGTGAATTGATACCAACTCCTGTACCAACACCAACTGAAATCATGAGAAACTGAATTGGATTAACGTATGTTATTGCTGCCAGTGCCTGTTCCCCTAACCTAGCTACGAAGTAACTGTCTATAACGTTATACATAGCCTGAATCATCATGGACAGCATTGCCGGCCATGACATGGCGAGAATCAGTCTGCCAACGGGCATTTCACCCATTCTGTTTGTTCGATTATGGTTGTTTTTATCTGTCATTATTTCTTAAAATAGCCTTTACAACAAAATTGCCCCATCGGGGCACAATAAATCTTAACAACGTTCTTTGATACTACCATTGATAAGTATTTATATCAAGGATTTTAAGGTGAAATAACAATATAATCGGCATTTTTTGTATTAATGAATAATAAATGAAAACTTGACAAATTACGTACCAAAGTATACTCTATAAAT
>JAGHTQ010000095.1 GCA_018065295.1 Candidatus Colimonas fimequi
GTACGGCAAGAGCGGTGAGAATCTTATTATTAAGGTTCCTGTAGGAACAGTAGTAATAGAAGCAACATCAGGACTTGTTATGCGCGACCTTAAGGCTCACGGCGAATCTTTTGTTGCTGCTAAGGGTGGCAAGGGCGGCAAGGGTAACACTAAGTTCACAACTTCAACTCGTCAGGCTCCAGCATTCGCAGAAGCAGGCGGAGAAGCTAAGGAGAGACAGATTATCCTTGAGATGAAGATGATTGCTGACGTTGGTCTTGTTGGTTTCCCTAACGTAGGTAAGGCAACACTTCTCAGCGTAGCAACTAGCGCTAAGCCTAAGATTGCAAACTATCACTTCACAACAATTGACCCTAACCTGGGCGTTGTTAAGATGTACGATACTAGCTTCGTTATGGCTGATATCGCAGGTATCATCGAAGGCGCAAGTGAAGGCGCAGGCCTGGGTCTCAGATTCCTTAAGCACATTGAGAGAACTAAGGTGCTTATCCACGTTGTTGACGTATCAGGCAGCGAAGGAAGAAATCCTATCGAAGACTTCGATAAGATCAACAAGGAACTTGAGAGCTACGATCCTAAGCTCATGAAGAAGCCTATGATCGTTGCTGCAAACAAGATTGACATTAACGGTGATGACGACGAAATGTACCTTGAATTCAAGGAATACGTTGAAGGCAAGGGATACAAGGTATTCCCAATGTCAGCACCTATTAATATCGGTGTTAAGGAGATTCTTGACGAAGCACTCCATGCACTGCAGGAAGTACTGGCAAATCCAGAGCCAGAAGAAGATTACGAAATGTTCGACTTCGAGAAGGACGAATACGATCCAGACTTCAAGAAGATCAAGGTTGTTTACGATGGCGCAAGATTCATGCTTTCTGGCGGACAGCTGCGCAAGATTTTCAGATCAACAAACTTCGAAGATTTCGGTTCAATAAGATACCTGTTCAAGTACATTGAGAAGTCAGGTGCTATTGAAGAAATGAAGGAAATGGGTCTCGAAGACGGTGATATCATCAGAATCGAAGACTACGAAATGGAATACTGGGACGAAGATTACTTCTAGAATTGAGAGGTCACGTATATGGGTAAAGTATATGCTAAACACCCAACAATTGAAGAATGTAAGGCACTTTGGAATAAGTACGAGACTCCTTTGCATATCAGGAAACACTGCATGGCAGTAGCAATGGTAGCCCACGCTATCGGTACTGAACTTGTAAGAAACGGGGCGGACCTTGATCTTGACCTGATTATGGCTGCAGGAATGTGTCACGATGTGGTACGACTAATTGACAGACACGATCTTGAGGGTGCGAGGGTAATGCGTGAGCACGGATACAATCAGGAAGCTGATATCATTCAGGTGCATATGCTCTATGGCAAGTTCTCACCACTTAAGTTCGTCACAGAGACAGACCTTGTTTGCCTGGGCGACAGAACCGTTAAGGAGAACACTTACGTAGGCATTGAGGAGCGTTACGAGTACATTATTAACAAGGCGATTAGAAACGGACATCCAGACGTAGCTCCATTTATCAAAGAGAAGATGGCGGATGCTGTTAGATTCGCTGACGAAATTAAGGCCATGACTGGCAAGACTATAGACGAGATTGCAAGGGGTATCGTTGCAGAATGGTAATAGATAAACAGTTAGACAAGATTTTAAAGAAAGTTGAGAAACCTGCCAGATACATCGGCGGCGAAGTGAACAGCGTCAAGAAGGACCTGAAGGATGTGAAGGTCCGTGTTGGATTCGCTTTCCCTGACATGTACGAGATCGGCATGTCATACATGGGTCTGCAGATTCTCTACAATATACTCAATAAGACAGAGGGCGTTTATTGCGAGCGAGTTTTCGCGCCTGCAACTGATATGGAAGATATCATGAGGGCTGAGGGACGTGAGCTTTTCACACTGGAGACGTTCACTCCTGTCAAGGAGATGGACATCCTGGGATTCACTCTCCAGTACGAGATGTCATTTACAAACATCCTCAACATGCTGGACCTTGGGGCAATTCCGGTTAAGAGCGCAGACAGAGGGGAAGAATACCCGGTTATCGTAGCTGGCGGTCCTTGCGCCTATAACCCTGAGCCACTGGCTCATTTCATCGACATGTTCATGGTCGGCGATGGGGAAGAGTTGTTCCCACAGATTGCACTGCTTAAGGCTGAGTGTTCAACTAAGCAGGAATTTTTGCAAAGATGTGCAGAGCTGGACGGCATCTACGTTCCGTCATTTTATGACGTTACTTACAACGAAGACGGAACTATCAAGGAGTACGTTAAGTTATACGACAAGGCTCCTGACCGTGTTAAGCGTGCGGTTATTCAGAGTCTGGACGATGCTGAATTCCCAACAGAGAACATTGTACCGTTCATCGATACTGTTCACGATAGATGCGTAGTCGAGACCTTCAGAGGATGTACTAGAGGATGCAGATTCTGTCAGGCTGGCATGATTTATAGACCTGTTCGTGAGCGTAAGCCTGAAACAATAAAGGGAATTGTTAAGGAGCAGCTGGCCAACACTGGTCATGATGAACTGTCACTTCTTAGCTTATCAACAAGTGACTATTCAAGATTCGAGGATCTGGCAATGGAACTTATGGGCATGTGCAAGGCGCAGAATGTAGCGTTATCACTGCCATCACTTAGACTTGACTCATTCTCATTTAAGGTTCTTGATGAGATTCAGGGCTACCGTAAGTCAGGCCTTACATTTGCTCCAGAAGCTGGCAGCCAGCGTCTGAGAGATATCATTAACAAAAATATCACAGAAGAGAATATATATAGTGCAGTTGAGCAGGCTATCGAGCTTGGCTGGGAAACAATCAAGCTTTATTTCATGGACGGTCTTCCTGGTGAAACTTACGAAGACCTTGAAGGCATTGCTCAGATTGCCAAGAATATCATCGACATTAACTTTAAGATCAGAGGCCGTAAGGGCGGACGATTCAGAGTTACTGTCAGCGTATCAAACTTCGTTCCTAAGGCCCACACACCATTCCAGTGGGCGGCTCAGGATAGACCAGAGGTTCTTAAGGAGAAGCATAATTTCCTTAGCGAGCGTCTGCGCATGAAGGGCGTTACATTTAACTATCACGAGACTGCAACTTCAAACCTTGAGGCTATTATCGCCCGCGGCGACAGAAGAGTAGGCGATATGATTTATCGTGCATGGCAGCTTGGTTGTAAGTTTGATGCATGGACTGAACATCACAAGAACGAGCTTTGGCAGCAGGCTATGGAAGAAACAGGTGCGACACTTGACTTCTATGCTTACAGAGAGCGTTCATACGACGAAATCCTTCCTTGGGAAATCATCGACCCACGAATTGAGAGAAGCTTCTTCGAACGTGAGAACGAGAAGGCTAAGGCAGGGGAAACAACTCATGACTGTAGACTTGGATGCGTTGGATGCGGCATGAACAAGCATGTTAAGTGCTTCCACGGAGCTGACGAGTCAAGACTGCAGAAGATAGGAAAGGAGGTTTCCAGTGGCTAAATACGTAATGGAATTCTCCAAGACAGGAACTATCTGTTATACATCACACCTTGATGTAATGAGAATGTTCAAGAGAATATTCAAGCGTGCAGGAATTCCTCTCGCTTATTCACAAGGCTTCAACCCTCATCCTAAGATGGGCTTCGCGCAGCCGTTATCTCTTGGATATGAAGCAACTGAAGAATATATCGAATTTGAGACTCAGACTGATTGGGATCCTAACGAACTCTATGAGAGAGTGAAGGCTATTATGGCCGATGGCATCGACATGAAGTACTGTAAGCCCCTCAATGAGAATATTCATAAGTCATTATCAGCACTTACTGAGGCAGCTCTCTATACAGTCAGCGTTCCACTGAACGGACAGACTGTAGATGATCCTCAGAAACTGGCTGACGATTATCTGGCTCAGGAGAAGATTATCACTCTCAAGAAGCAGAAGAAAAAGAAGGAACAGAAGGAAGTAGACATTAAGGGCATGATTCGTCGTCTTAACTTCAGTGCTAAGGGAGACACCCTTACAATGAGGATGCTCCTGGATCAGGGCAGCACATCAAATTTAAGCCCAGAGCTAGTAATTGCAACGGTGCTCCCGTTCGCAGGCCTTGATACTGACAGAAGCGAAATCTCCGTTACACGTGATAAAATCATCTTTGTAGACGGAGTCGAAATATAAGGAGAAGAAGTGTTTACCGAGATATCTTTGCATGTCATGGACATAGCTCAGAATTCAATAAAAGCGGAGGCCAGTCTCGTTGAGATCAAGGTTTGTGAGGACACAGCCAGCAGCCTGCTTACTATCGTTATTGCAGATAATGGTAAGGAAATGAGAGAGATTCTGGGAGAGGACGTACCTCTGAGGGCGCCGGAGGTGGGCACCTTTATCTACGATTATCTGGCGTCAAAAAATTGAATTATAAGAAAAGGAACTCAATTAATTGAGTTCCTTTTTTAATGTCTTTATTGTTTATTGTCCCTTTAACAAAGGGAATTTTTCTCAAATTGTAATGAAACGGTCCTAATATGTAATTGGAAGGATTTGTAAATACTCCGTAGGGGTTGTACCATTTAAGTAGGCCAAGGCTTAGAAAAAATAAGGAGATTAGAGAGAATGGTTAGTTATATCAAATTTTTGCGTTTCGTTAAGGAACAGCTGCACGAATACCTTCCAGATGATTACTCACATATGAAGATAGAAGTTATTCGTGCCAACAAGAGACTAGGTAAGACTTATGACGGTATACAGGTCTATGAGGATGATTCTAGTGTGGGCGTAAGCTATGATCTTCATCATTATTATAGCGCCATGGACGATTTGTCGGAGCTGCCATCTGTTCTGCAGATGATAGCATTCGACGTGGTCCAGGCACTTGACGAAAGGCCGCCTAGCATGATGGATATGCTAGATAACCCGGATTACTTTTTGCATCACCTAATTATCGATGTAGTTAATCTGGCGGCTAATGCTGAAGAACTGAAGACAATGCCTCACAAGGTGTTCGACGATATGGCGATTATATACAGATTGCTCTACGTGGACAGCAGAGGCGAAATGTATTCGACACCTGTTACGGATGACATTATCCGTGAGTTTGACTTCGACGATGATGAGATGTTCGAACAGGCGGCTCGTAATACATCAAACATATTTCCCATTTAAATTTGCGATTTGAATCTGGATCCAGCGCGCAAAGAGCCACGA
>JAGHTQ010000153.1 GCA_018065295.1 Candidatus Colimonas fimequi
GAAGTTGAACAGCTGGCAATCGACAGAGTAAAGGAAATCTTCGGTGCAGAGTACGCTAACGTTCAGGCTCATTCAGGTGCTAATGCTAACACAGCTGTTTATCTGGCAGTATTACAGCCGGGAGATACAGTTCTTGGTATGGACCTTTCAAACGGCGGACACCTTTCACATGGATCCCCAGCTAACATCTCAGGTAAGTTATACAACTTCGTTCAGTATGGTCTGAATCCAGAAACTGAGAGAATCGACTATGAGAACGTAAGAGAAATGGCAATCAAGCATCAGCCTAAGCTGATCGTTGCAGGTGCTTCAGCATACCCAAGAGAAATCGACTTCGCTAAGTTCAGAGAAATCGCTGACGAAGTTGGTGCAATCCTCATGGTAGACATGGCACACATCGCAGGTCTGGTAGCAGCTGGTCTCCACCAGAACCCATGTGAATATGCTGATATCGTAACTTCAACAACTCACAAGACTCTTAGAGGACCTAGAGGTGGCGTTATCCTGGCTAAGGAAGAATACGGCAAGAAGCTGAATTCAGCAATCTTCCCTGGACTTCAGGGCGGCCCACTTATGCACATCATCGCTGGTAAGGCTGTATGCTTCAAGGAAGCTCTTGAACCAGAATTCAAGGACTATCAGAAGCAGGTTATCGCTAACGCTAAGGCACTGGCAGAAGGCCTTAAGGCTCACGATTTCGAACTGGTTTCAGATGGTACAGATAACCACCTGGTACTGGTTAAGCTGATCAACAAGAACCTGACTGGTAAGGTAGCTGAGAAGCTTCTTGATGATGCTAACATTACAACTAACAAGAACACAATTCCTAACGACCCACAGAGCCCATTCGTAACAAGCGGTCTGAGACTTGGTACTCCAGCTATGACTAGCAGAGGCTTCAAGGAAGACGACGTTCTTAAGGTTTGCGACGCTATCGCACTGGTTCTGGACAACCCAGAAGATCCAGCTAAGATGGAAGAAGCTAAGGCTATCGTTAAGGAACTGACTGACAAGTATCCACTCCACAAGAACTTCGCATACTAGGAAGAAGTGCATCGATAACCCTTCGCGTTATGATGGTCAGATGTCTTGACACACAACATATAGATGATGATAAACCCGCCGGTTCCCGGCGGGTTTTAATGTAACCTAAATTTGTTAAAAAGCTACTAAAAGGTTACCAAAGATACACGTGTATGTCACAATTTGTGCTAGAATGTTATCGACTATTTCTATGTCTATAAGTAGTTGGATTTATACGTTATCGGGATAAGAATAATTATTGGAGAGTAACATGAAGAAGACAAAGCGATTCTTAGCAATCCTTGCGTCAGTACTGATGCTTTTTACATCAGTGCCGTCGTCTGCGTTTGCTGAAGATGAAACTGCTCCTGCTGAACAGACTCCATCAGTAGCTGAAACTCAGGCCGAAACTCAGGCCGAAACAAAGGCTAGTTCTGAAGCTAAGGTTGTAACTGGTGGCGAGGAAAAGACAGCGAATGCTCCAGCGAAGGCTGCAGTAGTAGGAACAGAAACAGATTCTTATGGCGTTATTGTTAACTGGCCATGGGAAGAAGAAGGTAATCGCCCAGACATTGACAAGTATTTTAATGATGGCGACTACATTCAGATTATGGTTAAAATGGGTGACGCGGATTATGTACCGCTCACAGATGAACTGATCGAAGAGATTGGAATGGACGATCCGAAGTTCGAAACTTCAGTTGATCCTGGCGACCCTAAGGCCCCAACATGGAGAGGCAATGTGAAGCTTCCTAGGAAGTGTACATCACAGGATGGAGCTGCGCCAATTAAACTGCAGTGGAAGCTTGAACTGACTGAGAAAATTCCAGCTGGCTACAAGCAGGGGGAAGTATCAGGAGAGAACCCTCTCGTAGTTAGATATCAGGTTGGTGAGAAGCCAGACGACCCTGAGGACCCAGCGCAACCAGTGGATCCAGAAGAGCCTGAGGTTGTTCCGGGAGACTTCTACGACTATGTATTAACTGCAATCTGGAATGATAACAACACACCAGATGCTCGTCCAGAAGCAGAAAACTACTTCAACGGCGGAGAGTTAGTGAAGGTTATGGTTTCAATTGACGGCGAAGATCCAGTTCCATTCACAGCAGAAGTTGCTGAGGCAATCGGCCTTGAAGAAGTTAGCAAGTACTCAGTTGCTTCAAACTTCGACAGATGGATCGGAACAATCAATCTTCCAGAAAGCTACACTGTTTCTGATGAAGAAGATGCACATTCACTGGTGTGGACATTCGAGTATCCTGAAGTTGATAAGTACTTTAGCGATATAACATCAGACGAAGGCAGCAAGTACAATGTTGAGATTGAATACACTCTGAAGACTGACTACAGTGCTAAGATTCAGTGGAACGACAATAACAATAACTATAGCTCAAGACCAGAACTCACTGCAGGAGCACTTCTCGTATACCAGTACGAAGAAGGTAACCTTAAGGGTGCTAAGCTTGTTGAAGATAGCAATATTACATTAACTCCAGGTGAAGACGGTGTTGAAGTTATTTCAATTGGCGACTTACCTGCGTATAACAAGAAGGGTACTCCATATCAGTACTATGTAGTTCTTAAGGATGATAAGAGCCTTTATGATGAGGATGGCAATCTGATTGCAGAGAACAATGCTGGTGCTTATAAGATTCTCTATGAAAATGTTAGGGACAATGCATCAGACGAAACTCGCCTCTTTAATGAAGGTACTCTGGACCTGACACTTCAGAACACTCTTGACTTCACAGTTAAGAAGGTTTGGAACAGTACAGTTGAAGCTCCTCAGAATGCGACTCTGTACCTCTATAGAGTAACAGAGAATAACGATGGCGACCTTGAGAGCATCGACGAACTTTATAATGCCAGCCCTGTTCAGAAGTTTGACAGTGAACTGGTACCATACCCTAACGCAGACAATGACGGACAGAAGGTATTCTTCATTACTATTAAAGATGAAGGATCAAAGAGCACTGCTCTGCCTATGTACGATAATAAGGGTAATAGATACATCTACTTCGCACTTGAGAAGAAGATGAGCAACGATTATAAGAGCGTAATCACTCATGACGGCGCAGGCGACGAACAGGGTGGTACAGCATCTGATTATTCTTCAAAATCCGTAATTAACGATATTGATAATGAGAACAGCAAGGGTGGATCCCAGTTCGTTCTCAACAGAGGTGTTATTACTAACACACGTGTAGGCCACACTGATACAGCAGGCGGCAAGTTCTTCGAAGCTAAGGCTATGCAGAACATGGATGCTGTTGTACAGATGACACTGCAGGTTAAGACTGCTGACGGATGGGTTAATGCTCGTGATGATGAGAACAACCCAGTAGTTAAGGAGCTTAAGGGCTTCTCACAGGAAATGCCTGGAATGTCAACAGAGTCAGTAAGCGTTCCTAAGTATGACCTTGATGGTAACAAGGTTGAATACCGCTGGGTAGAAACTGGCATTCAGCTGAATGAGAAGGATGGAATGATTCCTGTAACATTCACTGAAGATGAAAATGGCAACATTACATATAACGAGTATAACGAAGGCGCTGGTAACATCGAGATCAGAAATGCTCCTGGCGTTAGCGGCGAGAAGACAACAGCTAGATTCGTCCCAACACAGGAAAGCAACAGTGCTGTTAAGAACGTCCTCGTAGGCGATACTCAGATTATTATTAAGAAGATCTGGAAGGACGCAGAAGGTAATAATATTACTGACACTGAAGAAATTGCTAAGAAGACAATTAAGTTCCAGATTACAAGAGATGGCGATCACTTCACAGACGTAGAACTTTCTGCAGCAGACCTGGTTGGTTCAGGTGCAGATGCATATTGGGAAAAGGTTCTTACAGAAGTAGATGGCACTCCAGTTCCAAGATACGATGCTCACGGTGTTGAATATCTCTATGATATTAAGGAATACTCAGAAGCAGGCGATCCTTGGACTGCAACTTACGAGACAGTAAGATCAGTTGTTCCAGTTGATGGCAACTACATCACTCAGCTTGAAACAACAGTAGTTAATGGCCCTGGCGAAGGCCTTGAATTTGACGTTGATAAGGAATGGCTTGATGAGAGTGACCTTGAGACAAGAGTTCCTGTATACGTTAACGTATTCGAGCGTGCTAACCCAAGCAAGGCTGTTCTTGATGAACCAATTGAACTGAATGAAGCAAACAACTGGTTCAAGAAGATTACAATTACAAATGCGCCAGCAGGTGCAACATTAGACGACTACTTCATTAGAGAAGTCAAGGTCGGCGCTCACGGCAACACTGTTGACGTTAAGGATGCAAAGGATCCTGCAAAGATTGCAGAAATCGCAACTGCATCTGTAGGCGGTACTGACGGAACTGACGGCTTCGCCAACAAGTACGATGATAGCAGAATCATCGGCGTTATTGACGAAGGCGGCGCTTGCGATGCTGTTCACTATAAGTACGATGTATTCTCAACATACAACGGAATTAAGGGCGGCAGAGCATCATACACAGTAACAAATAGAAGAGTTGGTATTGTTAACCTTCAGATGGTTAAGGAATGGGAAGCTGGCGGTTCAGCTCCAGCAGCAACATTTGAAGTTAAGCAGAGCGTTTCAAATGGAAGCGGCAATCCTTCAACAATAATCAGCTTCACTCTGGATCCAGAGAAGTCAACAGGCGAGTACCTTTGCAATGTAACTAAGCCTGAAAACGTTCAGATTGAACTGGGCATGATTTCGCTGAGCCAGATTTTCCAGAGTCCTAAGCAGACACTCACAGTTAAGATTTCAGGTCTTGATAAGTATGCTCCAGACGGATGGCAGTACAACTATCAGATTAGCGAAACTGGCATTTATGCTCAGAAGGTTTCAGAAGGCGGAAACCCTGTACCTATTATCGATGGTACAGCTAAGGTAAACGGTGAAACATTCAAGTGCACTATCGCACAGTCAGCAGTTGACCTGAAGAAGTGCACTAACCACCACAGTGATGACCTCTACAGCTGGTATGCTAAGAATACTAGAGAGAAGAGTTCATCAATGAACGCTTACAAGGTTTGGAGAGATGAAGGAACACCTAAGATTGAGAAGGCACGTCCAGATATCAGATACAACCTTTATAGAGTTAAGGTAAGCGATAAGGAAATCGCAGAAGCTGAGGGCGGATTTGATCCTGTTCAGTACTGCGTAAATAACTTCGGCGACGCTGAAGCCGTTGTTAAGGATAAGCTCTGGGATACTAGAGAAAATGACTGGGGTTGGCAGGTAGACCTGGGAGAACAGCCAAGATATGACGCACAGGGTGTTAAGTACATCTACTTCATCAGAGAAGCATATCCTGGTAATCCTGGTGAATACTATCCAATGTACAGTAATAAGGATGAAAACGTTAAGCCAAATATGGCAAAGGATGTGAAGACAACTAAGGATGTCTTCGACCTTGAAAACAAGGATATGTACCAGGATGGCGACTTCGACTATTATGATGAAATCGAGAGCCAGGGTACAGGCGTACTGGTACTTTCAGTTGGTGAAGATAACAACTACTCAAGAACTGTTGTAAATGCTAAGATGGCAGATCGTACCGTAAGCTTCAGAAAGATCTGGAAGCTGCCTACAGGATGGACATTACCAGATTCATTCCAGCCTGAAATCAACGTACTTCTCTATCGTGCAACAACAGACTTCCAGGATGAGATGGATGCTCAGCAGATTCATAAGAAGATTGAAGCTGCTAGAGAAGCTAAGGATTTAAGCACATTCGAGCCAGTTCTCAAGGAAGGCAAGGTTGGCACTTCATATCCTGCTGATGATCAGATCATGCAGAGCACACTGAAGTATCCTCAGTACTCAGACAGATTCGAGAATCTGCCTAAGTACGACGAGAATGGTTACATGTACTACTACTATCTGTACGAAACACCAATGGGAAGCATCTACAGTGATATCTACACTCCAGGTGCAAGCATTGATGGTCATGTAACAACTCTGACTAATACATACGAATTCGTAGGTCCTTTCGTTAAGGTTCAGGTTATTAAGGACTGGATCAAGGGTATTAAGAAGGACAACCTGCGTGATGCTAAGTTCACTCTGTATGCACAGCAGACAGATGGCAATGGCAATGTAATTAATGGCACTAAGGTAGAAATGGCTACTGCATACGTAGAAGCTAAGGACGAAGGCAAAGCGTACACAGTATTTGAATTCTATCAGAATGATGGCAAGACTAAGCTGCCATACTATGGACCAAACGGTAAGCCATTCAAGTACTCAATTATCGAAAACGTAGCACCTGGCTACAACTGTACGCCAGCTAATGAAGTTATCGTAGAACTTGAACAGAAGCTTGATGAAAAGGGCAACATTATCTACGAAGGTTCAGTAAGCTACAGCAACCAGTATGATGGTGGCAAGACTGAGATTAAGGTTCAGAAGAAGTGGAACACTTATGGCTATGATGAATATATTCTCAGCTCAGGCATCAAGGTTAAGGTTAAGCGTTCATGGAGCGAAGTAACTGTTAACGGTAAGAAGCTGCCTGGCGGTTCTGAATATGTATATGACCAGCCAATTATTCTGAACAATGATAATAACTGGACATTTGAAGACAAGAATCTTCAGAAGTATGCACCAAACGGCAGTGAATACACATACACAGTTGAAGCGGAAGATTACGTAGAATATAGCGACTTAATGAAGACATTCTTCGTAGGAACTGCTAGTAGAACTGTAAGTGGCAATGTACAGTCACTGACATACACAAACACTCTGAAGACAGACAAGGTAAATGTTACTAAGAACTGGACTGACCAGGCTGGTAAGAATATTACTAAGGCTCAGATGCAGCAGTTCGTTAAGCTGGGCATGATGCCTGAAAAGATGTTCTTCACTCTGTATAGATACACTAACAATCGTGAGTCTGCTGACGAAGTAGGAGACTATACATATAAGGATGGCAACAACACTGTTTCAGTGAAGGGAACTCAGGAGAAGTTATCTGTAGATGCAGTTGGCGGCGCTAATGTTGCATCATGGGACAAGCTTCCTAAGTACGACATTGAGGGTAATGAATATCATTACATCGTTAAGGAACAGGTTGGCGATCTGGTATTCTGGTCAGACTCAACAGAAGAAGAAATTCAGACAATTATCGAAGGCCTGAAGGGCGCAACTCCTTCAGCAACAATGAATAGCAACACAAGCGGTACAGTAACTACTACTTCAGTTGCATTCACAAACAAGCTTGACCTGAGCGAATTATACCTGAAGAAGGTTTGGGACGATAACGATAACTTCGACAACACAAGACCTAAGGATATCAAGTTCTACATTGCATCAAAGGACAATCCTAAGGAATACACAATTTCATTACCACATAAGTCAGGTAATGAATGGGTAAGTGACGCTATCGTATTACCATCAGCTGAAGGTACAGACGAAGAAATCAAGGCTATCCTGGATCAGTTCATCATCGTATCAGAAGATGAAATCAAGGAAGGCAAGTATCAGGAAGAGCAGCAGGCTTGGGCTAAGGATGATGACGGCATCTGGTTCAAGGCAATTGTTAACTCAAACCAGGGTCCAGAACCATGGTCGCGTACAACAACTGAAATCAGGGGCGAGAAGCTGTTCTCAGGCGATAAAGACTGGACAGATGTATCAAGACCTGAAATTTACCTGGCACTGTACTATAAGGACAGAGCAACAGGCAAGTATGTACCATTAACAAATGCGAATGCTAAGGCTCTCCACGACTACGATGAAGAGAATGTTAAGGAAGGCGACACAGACCTTAAGTTCGGTCTTGTTACAGACCTTGATAAATACTCAATCGTTCGCAAGGCAAACAAGGCTAACGACTGGAAGGTTGAATGGGCAGATCAGGTTTATAGATACTGGTACCTGAATGCTGTTCCTGGTGAGCCTGAAGCTGTTGAGTATAAGCTGTTCGAAGTAGAACCTTATACAGACAACACATTAAACGGCGGACCTGATCCTGTAATCGTTACAGCTGATTCAGACTTCCCATATATCGTTACATATGAGAACAAGTCAAATCCTGATGTAATCGGTGAATACATCGAAGAAATCACAAACGAACTTAAGACTACTGAGCTTAGTGTTAAGAAGATTTGGGAAGATAGCGATAACGAAACAGTAAGACCAGATGAAATCAAAGTTAAGCTGGTTGCTAAGCATAATGACGGCACTGTTGTTTCTGGTTTCGGTAATATTGAGAAGTCACTGAATGCTGATAACAGATGGGAAACAAGATTCGAAAATCTCCCACAGTTTGACAAGGACAGCAAGAAGATTGTCTACAGTGTAGAAGAAGTAATTCCAGAAGAACTGAAAGACCATTATGATATGGGTCAGCCTGTGAAGGTTTCAGATACTGAATACGTATTCGAAATTACAAATACACTGAAGCCAGTACCTGTTAACTTCAACAAGGTTAAGCTGATTAACGAATCATGCGCTGACGATCCTGAAGCAGTAGAAGCTTTCGCAGGAGTAGAATTCACAATTACAGATCCTAGTGGCACTACAAGCGTAGTTACTAGTGATGCTAAGGGTGAAGTAAACTTCGAAGTACAGCTGGAAGGCAGCTACACTATCAAGGAAACAAACGTTGAAGAACCATTCTTATTAGATGGCAACGTTTATGGATTCGAAATCAAGAACCATAGCTGGGATGGCAAGATTAACCTGGTTAATGGAGAACATCCAGAACACTTCGACGCTGATACAAATACTATCATCAATGATCAGGTAAGAGGCGACTTCGAATTCCTCAAGGTAGATGAAGGCGCTGTTGAAGACGAAGATGGTAATCCAGATTGGCCTTTAGCAGGCGCAGTATTCGGTCTCTATGACAAGAACGGTAAGGAAATTGCCAAGGCAACTTCAAATGATAAGGGACTTGTTAAGTTCGAAGGCCTGATTACTGATAAGGAATACACAGTTAAGGAATTAGTTGCACCACTGGGATATTACATCAGCAAGTATCCAATCGTAGTTAAGCTGAACAACGTTGATGGTGAAGCTAAGCTGCAGATTGTAGACGATGGTCATGCAACAATTAGCGTTGCAGAAACAACTGCTAAGATTTGGTGGACTGACCCTGGTGTGGATCTCAACATCCTCAAGCTGGATCCAAGCGGTAAGAACCTTGCTGGTGCGGTTCTCCAGGTTAGAGATGCATCCGGTAAAGTTTATACTGAATGGGAAACTTCAGGTGACGAAGACGGCGATTATATCTATATGGCAGGCAAGCTGAAGGTAGGCGAAACATATTACCTCCACGAAGTTAAGGCTCCAAAGGGATACAAGATTGCCAAGGACGTTGCGTTCACAGTTCCAAATGTTAAGGTTGGACCAGAAGACGACATGGTTATTAAGATCAAGATGGTTGACCCTAAGATTCCTGACGGTCCTAAGACTGGTGATAACTTCAACATTATGTTCTGGGCAATGCTCATGATTCTGTCACTGATGGGTATCGGTGGAATCATTGCAGTTCCTAGACTTCGTAGAAGAGAAAGATAGTTTAAACTAAATGATTACTAAGAGAGTCTCGTAAGAGACTCTCTTTTTTAGTGAGAACAGGTGCTCGCGATAACCTTTTATTGGAGTGAAATACTGGCAGAATTGTCAAAAAATTTAGCCATTTTTACACCCGTTTTTTGACCCAATCAACGGCTAGTTATACGAATGAATAAAAACTACTACCTATAGGGTAATGTTGCTGAAACCCAGTAATTGCAACG
>JAGHTQ010000131.1 GCA_018065295.1 Candidatus Colimonas fimequi
CCTATTGGTGGTAAAGTACCAATCATCATGGGTACAAGTTCAGGCTTCATCGGCGTATTCAGCTCAGTTGCTGGCGTAATGGGCGGTGGCGTTCTGGCTTACGGCGCTATCATGGGCGCATCAATTATCGGTGGTATCTTCGAAGGCGTTCTGGGTTTCCTGATTAAGCCACTTCGTAGATTTTTCCCATCAGTAGTAACAGGTACTGTAGTACTGGCAATCGGCCTTTCACTTATCGCTGTTGGTATCAACTCATTTGGCGGTGGTGCAAGTGCACAGGACTTTGGCTCACTTGAAAACCTGTTCCTCGGTACAGTAGTTACAATCGTAATCATCGCGCTGAAGCACTTCAGCAAGGGCATTACTTCAATCGCAGCAATCTTCTTCGGAATCATCGTTGGATACATTGTTGCAGCTATCATGGGTCTGGTATTAGATCCAATGGCAGTTAATGCTGATGGCGTTGAATACACTAAGTCATGGGTTCTCAACTGGGATAAGGTTGGAGCAGCAGCATGGTTTGAAGTACCTAAGCTTGTTCCTGTAATGCCAGTATTCGACATGAGAGCTGTTATTCCTGTAGTTATCATGTTCATCGTAACAGCTGTAGAAACAGTTGGTGATATCTCAGGCGTTATCGTTGGTGGTATGGACCGTGAAGCAACTGACAAGGAACTGTCAGGCGGCGTTGTTTGTGACGGTGTTGGTTCAGCATTCGCAGCATTCTTCGGCGTACTTCCTAACACATCATTCTCACAGAATGTAGGCATCGTAACAATGACTAAGGTAGTTAACAGATATGCATTAGCAATCGGTGCTATCTTCCTCATCATCTGCGGACTTTTCCCTAAGGTTGGTGCAGTTGTATCTGTAATGCCACAGGCAGTACTGGGCGGCGCAGCAGTAATGATGTTCTCATCAATCGTAATCAGCGGTATTCAGCTGATCACTAAGGAGAAGCTGACAGCAAGAAGTATCACAATCGTATCAGTAGCATTAGGTCTTGGTTATGGCCTCGGTGCTAACTCAGCTGTACTTGCTGCACTTCCAACTAACTTCCAGCTGGTATTCGGTGGTTCAGGTATCGTACCTGCTGCTCTCGTTGCAATCTTCTTAAATATCGTATTACCACAGGAGAAGGAAGAAGTTAAGGCTGTTGAAACAGTTGAAGAAACTGTAGAAGAAGCAGAATAATTAATAAAACATTGGAGAAATGTATGAAGAGCATATATAATGAATGTATATATGCTCTTTTTTATTAGCATTCGCGTGTGCAAGGACTTTAGTCCTGGCACCGCTCCTATTCTAAGCGGAAATCGGAGGAAAACACATGATACAGCTCAAGCAGTATGTGAAAGTTCAATCTATTGATGAAGCATATGCTTTGAACCAGAATAAGAGAAATGTTATCATCGGCGGTATGCACTGGCTTAAGATGTCACGCAGGAATGCGGGTATTGGCATCGATTTGTCAGGTCTTGGCCTTGATAAGATTGAGGAAACAGAGGATGCATTCGAAATCGGCTGCATGACTTCTTTGAGAACTCTGGAACTGGATGAAGCTCTTAATGAATACTGTAATGGTGCTGTTAGAGATGCTGTTAAAGATATCGTTGGAGTGCAGTTCAGAAATACTGCTACAATAGGCGGCTCTATTTTTGGTAGATATGGATTCTCCGATGTGCTTACAGTTTTCCTGGCAATGGACACATCAGTTGTTTGCCATCATGCCGGAGAGATTCCTCTCGAGGAATTCGCACAGATGAAATACGACAGAGACGTAGTCGAGAAGATAATAGTTAAGAAGTCACCTATCAAGATGGCATATCAGGCTATCAGAAGAATAAGAACTGACTTCCCTGCACTGACATGTGCAGTAAGCTGCGTTGACGGTCAGTATAGAGCAGCAGTTGGTGCAAGACCAGCTAAGGCTAGACTTATTCTCGATGAAGATAATATTCTTGCTGATGGAATTACGCAGGCAAGTGCAACTGCATTCGGTGAAGCAGTTGCTGATAAGCTTAACTACTCAACAAACATGAGAGGCAGCGCTGAATATAGGAAGATGACAACACCTGTGCTCGTTAGAAGAGCACTGATGCAGATAGCAGAAGACTAGACGGAGAAACAGAATGGAATTAAAGTTCACATTAAATGGTAAGAAAATAAATACTGTAATTGATGCTGATTCTCTGCTTCTGGACGTTGTTAGAGACTTAGGCTGCTACAGTGTTAAGAGAGGCTGCGAAACATCAAACTGCGGATTATGCACAGTATTTGTAGATGACACGCCAATGTTATCATGCTCAGTTCTCGCTGCAAGAGTAGAAGGCAAGAGCGTTACAACACTGGAAGGCCTGCAGAAGGAAGCTGAAGAATTCGGAACATTCATCGCAGATCAGGGGGCAGAGCAGTGCGGTTTCTGTAACCCTGGATTCATCATGAACGCAATCGCAATGTTCCGTGTCAATGAGAATCCAACTGATGAAGAAATCATGGCATATCTCACTGGCAACCTTTGCAGATGCTCTGGCTATGAAGGTCAGCTTCGCGGAATCAAGGATTTCATGGAATATAGGAATTCGAGAAAGGCAGGGGCATAGACGTGAAATATGTTGGTAAACCATTACGTAAGAAAGTCGCCATTGCACTTGTAACAGGTAAGCCTGTATATACTGCAGATCAGCTGCCTAAGGACTACCTGGTAGTTAAGGTGCTTCATTCACCACATGCTAACGCACTGATTGAAGAAATCGATACTACAATTGCCAGCAAGGTGCCAGGCATCGAGGCAATTTATACATATAAGGATGTTCCACAGGAGAGATTCTCCAATGCTGGACAGACATATCCGGAAATCAGTCCATACGACAGACAGATTCTGGACAGACACGTTAGATTTAACGGCGATGCAGTTGCTATCGTAGCTGGCGAGAATGAGAAGGCTGTTAATAGAGCACTCAAGATGATTAAGGTTAAGTATCAGGTGCTCCCAGCAGTTAGTGATTTCAGAACTGCTAAGGATAACGAGATCCTGGTTCATCCTGAAGACAACTGGAAGACATTTGCGCCAGATGTTTCTGACAATAAGAGAAACCTTGTATGGCATGAAGAAGACGCTCATGGCGATATGGATGCTGTAATGGATTCTTGTGATGTTGTTCTTGAGAGAACATATCATACTAAACCAAACAGCCAGGCCATGATGGAGACATTCCGTACATTAACATATATGGACCCATATGGAAGACTGGTTGTATTCAGTTCAACTCAGATTATCTTCCATGTTAGAAGAATCGTTGCTAACGCTCTGGGCATTTCCAAGGCGAAGGTAAGAGTAATCAAGCCTCGTATCGGTGGCGGATTCGGAGCCAAGCAGACAAGTATTACAGAAGTATATCCTGCGTTTGTTACTTGGATGACTAAGAAGCCAGCATATCTGTGCTTCGACAGGAAGGAAACTCAGACTGCAGGAAGCCCTAGACACGAGATGGAAGTAACTGTTCGTATCGGTGCTATGCGCGACGGCAGAATCAGAGCACTGGATATGTACACACTTTCTAATTCGGGAGCATACGGGGAGCACGGCCCTACAACAGTAGGCCTCTCAGGTCACAAGACACTTCCTATTTACAACAGACACCAGGAAGCGCATAGATTCAGATGCGACGTTGTTTATACTAACGTTCAGGCTGCAGGCGCATACCGTGGATATGGCGCGACACAGGGAATTTTTGCGTTAGAAACAATCGTTAACGAACTGGCAGCAGAACTTAACATTGACCCAGTTAAGCTGAGAGAAATGAACGTTCTTCGCGAAGGCGACTACCTGCCAGCATACTTCGGTGAAACAGCTAATTCCTGCGCTATGGATAGATGTATTGCAGCTACTAAGGAGCGCATGAACTGGCAGGACAAATTCCCTTGCAAGGATATGGGCAATGGCAAGGTAAGAAGCGTTGGCTTCGCCGTAACTATGCAGGGCTCTGCTATTTCAAATCTGGACGTAGGCGGCTGCACTATCAAGCTGGCTGACCAGGGAACATACGTAATGAATCTGGGAGCATCAGATATGGGTACAGGATGCGACACTATTCTGGCTCAGATGGCAGCAGATGTTCTCATGTGCGATGTTGACGATATTGCTGTTTACAGCGGCGACACAGACTCAGCACCATACGACTCAGGCTCATATGCATCATCAACTACATACCTGACTGGTAAGGCGGTATTCAGCGCATGCACCAAGCTGGTTGAAGGTATGAAGAAGATTGCGGCTGATAAGCTGGGATGCACTACTGATGAGCTGGAATTTGATGGCAAGAGCATGTACAGAGTTGAGCCAGTAGAAGATGGCGAAAACTCCATGTCACTTGATGATATAGCAACAGCATCACAGCTGTTTAATGAATACGAGACAGAGTTCACAGCTAATGCTAGAACTCCAATTTCACCACCACCTTACATGGCTGGCATGGCTGAAATTGAAGTTGATACTGAGACTGGTGAAGTTCAGGTTATCAATTACGAAGCGACTGTTGACTGTGGTACTGTAATCAATCCGAACCTGGCTAGAGTTCAGGCTGAAGGCGGCATCGGTCAGGGCATCGGTATGGCCCTCTTCGAGGATATTACATATGGTAAGCGTGGTGAGATTTATGAAAACTCACTGATGCAGTACAAGAT
>JAGHTQ010000136.1 GCA_018065295.1 Candidatus Colimonas fimequi
TCATGCTGCTTACTGTGTTGACTTCTATATACAGATTGAGGGCGCGGCTGCGACCATAGAAAAATTTCTCTACGCGAGGTAGTACTGTCAGAGCCAGGAAAATGAGCAGGGCTCCAACGATGGCTCCGCTATAAAAGCCGATGCCGCATGCCAGGCCGATGCAGGCTGATGCCCAAAGGCCAGCGGCAGTAGTCAGACCCTTAATTCGCTCGCGGCCAGCAACCATGATAGTACCAGCTCCCAGGAAGCCCACGCCAGTGATAACCTGGGCGCCCATACGAACTACGTCCCCGTTTCCTGTGAACATGTAGAAGTGGTCGAAGCAAAACTGATTAGTGACCATGACCAGGGCTGAGCCTACGCACACCAGAATGTGGGTACGAAAGCCGGCAGGGTGCTTGTGTGAGCCACGTTCAAGGCCGATGGCGCCGCCGATAATCAGGGCCAGGAGCAGTCTAACTGTAACTGAAACGATATTAACATCGTAGAATATTTGAGGTAATGTGAAGGTTAGCATAGTGCCTCCTCTCTTGCAAAAGTTTCCCGTGTAATTAAGGTAATTATAGCACACGCACCCCAACATATGGTATAATTGCATCAGAATTATAGATAATCATAAGGAGATTGACATGGAAGCTAAATATAAGCGCGTACTGTTAAAAATCAGTGGTGAAGCTCTCGCAGGAGAAGATCGTTTTGGTATCAACGAAGCTATGCTGAAGAAGGTAGCTGGTCAGGTTAAGGAAGTCCTTGACATGGGCGTTGAAGTAGCAATCGTAGTAGGCGGCGGCAACTTCTGGAGAGGCAGAACTGGCAAGAGCATCGACAGAGCAACAGCTGACTACATGGGTATGCTGGCTACAGTAATGAACTCAATGGCACTGCAGGACGCTTTCGAATCAGAAGGTATCCCAACAAGAGTACAGACTGCTATCGAGATGAAGGAAGTAGCAGAACCTTACATCAGAAGAAGAGCTATCGCTCATCTTGAGGACAAGAAGGTTGTAATCTTTGGCGCAGGAACTGGTAACCCATTCTTCTCAACAGATACAACAGCAGCACTTAGAGCAGCTGAAGTAAATGCAGAAGTAATCCTGCTTGCTAAGAAGATCGACGCAGTATACTCAGCAGACCCAGAAATCGATCCAACAGCTGAGAGATATTCTACTCTGACTCATACAGAAGTACTGGAGAAGGATCTTAAGGTTATGGATTCAACAGCAGCAGCACTTTGCAGAGACAATAGCATTGCTATTCACGTATTCGCTCTGGCTGAAGATGGCAACATCAAGAAGGCTGTATGCGGCGAACCAATAGGAACAATCGTTAGATAATATAGGAGGTACATCATGGGAGAATATAATCTTGATTCATTAAACGAAAGAGTCGCTAAGACATTATCAGTACTCAAGGAAGACATGGGCACAGTAAGAGCTGGTAGAGCTAACGCAGCACTGCTGGACAAGGTAATGGTTGACTATTATGGTTCACAGACACCACTTAAGGCACTGGCTAACATTTCAGTTCCAGAACCAAGAACACTGGTTGTATCACCATTCGATCCTAAGAGCATTCCTAACATCGAGAAGGGCATTAACATTGCTAACATCGGTATCAACCCAGTTAACGACGGTAAGGTTATCAGACTTTCAATCCCTGTAGTAACAGAAGAGAGAAGAAAGGAACTGACTAAGCAGGTTAAGGCTATGGGCGAAGACGCTAAGGTTGCTATCAGAAACCTTAGAAGAGACACTAACGACAAGATCAAGAAGGCAGAAGGCCTGACTGAAGACGACGTTAAGGGCTACCAGGAAGACGTTCAGGATATCGCAGATAAGGCTATCAAGGACATCGATGCTATCGTAGCTGCTAAGGATAAGGAGATTATGGAAGTATAATTTGTAGATACAGGGCTAACCCCCTGTATCTATTTTCGTAAAAAGGGCTTAGGCCCAGGAGAACAACAATGTTAGACATGGATAGAATCCCTCGCCACGTAGCCATCATCATGGATGGTAACGGTAGATGGGCTAAGGCCCACCACGTTCCAAGAGTGGCAGGACATAACGCAGGAATGAAGGCGATGAAGAAGATCGTTGACCATTCTGATAAACTGGGAGTTGAATATTTAACTGTATATGCATTCTCAACAGAGAACTGGAAGAGAACTGCAGAAGAAGTAGGGGGCATATTCAAACTTTTGGTTAAGTACGTTCAGAGCGACCTGAAGGGTCTCATCGACAACAACGTACACGTTAATATCCTTGGTGATTACTCAATCATTCCAGAAGACGCAAGGATGAGTCTTGAGAAGACTCTGGCCGACACAGATAAGAACGATGGACTTAAGTTTAACATCGCTATTAACTACGGCAGCAGAGACGAGATCAAGAGAGGCGTTCAGGAGATTGCAGCTAAGGTGGCAGCAGGGGAACTGAGCCCAGAAGATATCACAGAAGATATGATCAGTGCTAGCCTCTATAC
>JAGHTQ010000018.1 GCA_018065295.1 Candidatus Colimonas fimequi
GTATACCAGCTTGATAGACTCTCTCGAGACGTCAAGGACTTTACGGACATATATGGCCTGCTCTCGGAGCACGGCGTGCAGTTTGCATCCGTCAAGGAAAACATAGACACAAGTACGCCTATAGGTGAATCTATGATGTACATACTCGTCGTATTTGCTCAGATGGAACGCAAGACTATTGCCATGCGTGTATATGACAACATGTACGGACTCGCTGGAAGTGGCTGGTGGGTCGGCGGAAATCCTCCATTTGGCTATAGACGTGTCAAGGTTACTGAGGCAGGCAAGAATCACACCAGCATCGAAGTAGTTCCTGATCAGGCGGAGCGCGTCCGCTGGTTCTTTACTAAGTTCCTGGAGCTGGGCGGTTCTCTTCAGACCTTTGAGACCTATTGCAAGCATAACGGAATACGTACTCCGCGCGGCAGCTTCTTCTCTGCCAGTCAGCTGCATCAGCTCCTACGTATGCCTTACTGTGTTCCTGCGGATCATGACATATATGACTATTACGAATCACTAGGCTGTCAGCTGAAGCCTTCGCGTGATCACTGGGACGGAAGCACGGGCGTTATTATCTACGGACGTACTACACAAAAGAATAAGAAGCACCTACTGACTACACCTGACAAGTGGCTTGTGGTCCCTGGTAAACATGAGGCTTTCATTGATTCCGAGACATGGCTCGCAGTTCAGGCACAGTTTACTCATAACGTCTACATTAAAAAGCCGCGCATTGCTCCGCCTCTTCTCAAGGGCGTGCTCCGATGCTCCTGCGGGCGTTTAATGAATGTCGCGCATAAAAAACGCGTAGACGGGTCATATGCTTCCTGGTATAAGTGCCCAAAACGTGAGCGAATGGGACCTGAAGCCTGCAGCATGGGACATATTAAGTGTGATCTGCTCGATAGCAAGGTGCTCCAGGTATTCAATTCCGTTGCGCTAGATCCGAATTGCATAAACGAATATGCTGATGATATAAACGATTCCGTTGATATTGCCGCTTCACTTTCGATTCTAAACAAGGAAATACAGTCCATTGAGAACAAAATTGAGCGTCTGACTGAGTCGCTGGCACTTAGTGAATCGGGAGCAGCCTCCCGTCATATAGTGCGGAGCATCGACAAGCTGGACAGCGAACTGATAGAAAAAAACAACGAACTGACTCAGCTGAAAATCTCTAACCGCGTTGCTCAGGAAAATAAAAAAGCGACAGCTGAGACTGCTGCCGTTGTACGTGATCTTATTAATAATTTCGATAACTTCGATGCTTTCGAGCGCAATGAGATTGCAGTCAAGTGCATAAAGCGCTGTACCTGGGACGGCGATACGCTTTTTTTAACGCTTTAACTTCTCCGCTTCATCTTGCGACCATCACCACGCAAGATAATAAAGCGCGATTGTAGAATCGCAACTTTTATATGGTAAATAAAAAACGCACGGGCCTGTTCTCCCGTGCGTTTACTGTTTTATTCAGTTTTCGTGTGCCTTTTTGTTAATGTGATCAAGAATTTTCTTCTTTGTCGCTGGTACCGTATGATTACAGCCTTGCTGCTCCAGTCCGTCCAGAGTAGCATGTACTCCGTCAATAATGAGCGCCATTTCATGAAGTATTTCAGTCTGCTGTTTCTGAATGTCTTCAATTTTCTCGTCCTGTTCCTTATTGTGGCGAATGAATTCATATATTGACGCCAGCGCCTTGCCTATGCCTGTAAGTGCAGCCAATAACGCTGCAATCTCTATCACTGTTGCTGCTGTTATTGTCATTTAAATTTTACCTATGTATGTCTTTGATACGTAACCCTTTGCTGGCTTGTCGATTTTAGCCATTTTACCCTCGAATTTTACAACGTGCAGCTTTGTTCCGTTTGCAAGTGTTGTCAGAATCAGGCTGTCTCTGTTTGTGTTTGCCTTAGATCTAACGCGCAGACGGCTGCCGCTTGTCTTTACCTTGTAATTGTATTTTGGTGCTTCCTTCTTGGGTTCTTCCTTCTTTGCTGGTTCCTTCTTAGGCTCTTCCTTTTTAGGCTTGCCGATTGCTTCCAGGAACGGCTCAGGATCTACGCGATTAGCTGCTGCTAGCTTAGTTCGGACTTCGAAGTGACAATGTGGTCCAGTACTGTTTCCTGTTGATCCGCATTCTGCAATCTTGTCTCCTGCTGCTACTGTGTCGCCCTTCTTGACTGTCAGCTTTGAACAGTGTGCATATGTTGTGTAGTATCCGCCTTCGTGTTCAATTACTACCTGCAGGCCATATGATCCTTTTGAGTCCATTGGACTGTTACCTGCTGCGTATATCTTGCCAGGTGCTGCAGCGACAATCTTGGTTCCTGTTGGTGCTGCCAGGTCGATGCCTTTGTGCTTAGAACTGAAGTGCTGGCTGATTCTTGTCCAGTTCATTGGTTTGCATTTAAGTTCGAATGCCATTTAATCGCCTCCTATTCTCTAGGGGTCTTCATACTGCATTGCTCTATCTGAATCGTTCAGGCCTTCAGTAGTTGGGTCTACCACGATTCCCAGTAGTATCAGTATTTCGATAATTGCCGCCGCACACTTCAGGATTTCCTCCTGTTCCACTGGTGGAACGATTCCGCACCAGCTGAGAACTGTGTATACAACGCCGATAATAACAGCGACGATTGCTGTCAGTGTTACTTTATTCTTGATTCTTAATTTCCAGTTGATCTGCATGTCAGTTCCTCCTTACGTAGTTGCTGCGTGTTGCCTCACCTATTCAACGATAGGCGCCTCTGCCTTCCAGTTTCTTGACATTTCTATGCCGCCCTCTGAATTAAGAACCAATACAAGGGTTTTCATTACGTCTTTGTTTGACATATCAGCAGAAATCGAATTGTGATATCTGATTTCTGCTTCATCCCTAGTATCGAACGGCATAATGTTTCTTGTTTCGGTATTGTCGAATGATGTAATAATTCTAATTACATAATATTTCATTGTTGTCCCCCTTTTATAATTTTTTAATTCCATAAATTGCTACTGGGATGGCATAGTTGTTATCATTTGTTATTGCCTGTGACACGTTGGTGTATTTCCACCCAGCATTTCCAAAAACAATCCCATTTGAATTTGGTGTCGCCATTCTAGAATATGCCCAATTGACACCAGTTGTGCTGACTACAATTTCGCCAACATCTACACGTTCCCCGATACCAGTTTCGTGCATTGAGTATACTGCGTCATTATTCATTCTTTTTAGTTTGATTTTAACACCTGTATACCCTCTCAAATTTAATGACACGGTTTGTGCCGAAAATGCCGAACTTGGGTTCGGATTAGTCCATAACAAAGACTCTACAACCACATTAGTCACAATATCATTGACTATGTTTGTTGTTTCATTATTGAGATTTTCAGCATTTAAAAGCGTACCCTCGACGTATACAGTCCCTTCTGCTGCTTCCATGTTAAAAGTATTATCCTGTCCTGATACCGCTGTCAGTTTTACCCTGTTTGGGTACTCTACGACTCTGTCCGTCCAGCTCATCGTGTATGTCCTCCTACTCTTATTCCAGAATTCACTCTATAACTTCCTGCATAGTGGTTGTACTTCCACATGTTATAGCGTTCATCATGTATGTCTCTAACGTTTCCGCCGCATCTGATTCCGCAGTTCACTCTGTACTTCCCGCAGTAGTGGTTGTACTTCCACATACCCCAGCGCGCATCATTCTGCGGCTTTATCTTCTCGAGTATGTCCTCGATGTTGTTAAAATTGTCATAGGCTGCGCGGTTATCAGGTTCTGAGAACTCATACTCTTCCTGGGTAGCAACGCGGATCAGTTTATCCTTTATTGCTGACCATTCCTGCAGGCCTACAATGTCCGCCTCTGTAAATATGTGAGGATAGTCGTCATGTGTGTCCAGCCATTCGATATTTCCGAAAATTCGATTCATGTCTTCAGCTGTCGCCATGTCGTCAGGTGTCCAGTTTGTTTTAGGTTCTAACCAGGCCACTATACTACCCCCTTCCTGTATGTTACGTCTGAGATTGTACCGCCTCCTACGTGCTCAATGTCTATTGTCTCAATAGTGCACTCTTCTACTGTGCCGTCCAGTCTATGGAATCTGAAGACGTCACGCGGCTGCATTCTAGGATCTCCCTTGAACTTGAATGAGCCTGATCCGTTTGAGATCTCAAACAGCTTGCTGTAATTTGGGAATATTACTGTATTGTTATCCCTATGGAACAGCCTGCCTGTTACAAGTGGCTTGACTGTTGCAGTGGCTCCCAGTCTGTTCGCAGCTGCAGCTTCTGCTATAGTCCTGACGTCTATGCTCTGCCGTATATCAGCGAATTTTCTCCGCCTCCTGCTATCCAGGTTATTGCCTTAGCAGTCGCCTGCACTATGCTTCTATAGTTGCTGACTGATGGCTGATATACATAACCTTCGAAGTTGTAGCTGTTGATCTGATTCGGTTCTACAGATACGTCGTCAATCTGTGCATTGCCCTGCACTGACAGGTCAGTAATAAGTCCGTAGTCACCTTCGTCAGAAATTATCCTGTTGATGTTTCTGTCCCAGGCTTCCTCAATCTCTGCACAGTCCTCTTCGTATATGTCCCATTTAGCAACAGGCTTTGACCAGCTTATTGTCGGGATGCCTGCATCAACGAATACAGGCCAAAAGTCCTCAGTCTCTGATTCCAGTCTGCACAGGTTCATTATTGTGCTGATCATGTCCCTGGCCGTCATTTCATGCCATACGATGAAGTGCATCGTAGTATTCAGTCCATAGTTTCCAGGAGTGACCTGCTTATTGACTTTGATTTCTCTACCAAGTGCCGCTTCAACAGCAGTGACAAGTCTTGCATAGATGTCAGCTGCTGCAGTATTGTTCTGTGACTGAATTGCAGTATACGGGAATGTATATGCGTCCAGTCTGTCTGCAGCGTCAACGCCCTTTATCTTGATTACGTTGTCCTGCTGTGTTGCCTTCTCTGCCAGGTAGAATGTTCTTATATCTGAATAGTCTCCTGGATAACCAGCGTAGTAAGTGATAGGCGTGTTGTCGCCTACGTTTGATATAACCTCAGCTATATCATTTGGATAATACGCATTGATTTCTATTTCTGAGACTTCCAGCTTCGGCTCTATGATATTTAGATCTGAACGCAGTGCCAGGTTGCAGCTGATCAGGTTCTCGTTATTGAATTCCATGACAAGGCCCGCAATCAGTGACGCCAGTGACAGACGTGTATTTTCGTCTGCCTGTATTGTCAGCGTGATTGATGTAGCATTGACAGGTATTACAAGCAGCGGCGCTGTAGCGTATACTGTGCCGCCTGCTGTTACTGTTCCGCTGCCTTCTGTAAATGTCAGCGTCAGCGAATTGATTACTGTCGCCGATGTGACATTGATCACCACGTTTCCGCCCAGCGTAGTTCTGACTCCCAGCTTGCCGTCCTCTTCACTGCCCTGACGATTGCCGTCATAAAATGACGCGCTTCCGTCTGCTCTGAATCCTCCATTTGACAGGTCTGCAAGTCTTCTCATTTCGATGCTGTCATTTGCCAGCATCTGATACAGGTTGCTGTCGCTGAGCTTTACGTCTGTAAATATTGGCACGCTGGTATTGAGTACTATGTTGTCCCTGGATACCAGTGTGCAGTGTACTTCGAACGGCGTCCTGATCTGCTGCGCGTTCTCATTAGCTATTGTGAGCATTCAGGAACATCACCTCCAGCTGAACATTTGACCATACTGGCACGCCGTTTCTTGTGAATCTTGTCGCTGTAGTCACTGCTGACGTTCTCACTACTGCCTCAGTTCTTGCTACTCCGTCCGCGTCTGTGAATTCAAGCGTACATTCTCCAGTCATTGCGAGCAGGACCTCGAGCTGGTCCTGTGGGAGTGCATCCCACTGCATTGTCATGTTCGCAAATTTCCAGCCTATCAGGTCCGCTATAGTCTTGCCTGTGCATGTAGTGATTTCTGCAGCATATACGTCCTGACGCTGTGGCGTGAATCCGTTCGGTCTGTATATGTTTGTGCCATTTATTTTTATATTGTTGAAATATGCCATTTAATCACCGCCTATCCCAGGTATCTCTTGCCAGTGTCGTAAGTGTTTACGATGATCTCTGTCATTTTAGGACCTGATGGGTACAGATAATTCTCTATTACCATCTGACCGCCTGCTGTCTGTCCTGAGCTGCTGATCTGCATTGCTGTCACCATTGCGCTTGCCATTTGGTCAGTCGCTCTCATTACTGCGCTAGATACTGCATGATTGAGCATGGTCAGGAATGAATTCTGTCCTACTACAATCTCATTTCCTACTTCTCCGCCTCCCAGGAGCTTGCCGCCCTGCTGTCCGAATACTGTCGCGCCCTTCAGGATTGCACCTGACTGCATTGCTGTCTTGTACCAGTCAACGCTCAGCTTCGGTACTGTTCCCTTGACCAGGCTGAAGCTTCCTGTCAGCTTAAAGTGTGGCAGCTTGATGCCCTTTGGTATTGATATTTTGAGATTACTGAATAAGCTCTTTATATTATTAACGATTGATTTGATTTTGTTGTATGCCGTAGTGAACGGCGAAGTTATTGAGCTTACAATCTTCGAGCCTACGCTCTTCACTGCGCCCAGTATTGCCTGAATTCTTGCAATGGTCTGCGCCGCTCCTACGATTGTCTTTGTGATCACGCTTGCAATTATAGGCACCAGCCTCGCAAGTACGTTGCCGATTCCTGCGAGTGCGCTCTTTATTACTGGCAGGACTGTAGTACTAAGCTGCTGCAGCTGAGGCTTCGCCGTATCCAGTAGATACCCGAATGCAAGCTTGATCTGAGCGCCTGCTGCATATACTGCTGTCCTCAGATTTTCTGAGTTCTTCCATACTGCCACGAGTGCCGCCGCCAGTCCTGCTATGATTGCGATTTGTGGAGTCACGAAGCTCATGACCTTCGGCGCCCATGTCATGATTGCGCCTACACCTGTGACTACTTTGCCGATTACCAGCGCGAGCGGTCCTACTGCTGCAGCCAGTACAGCTGTATTCATTGCCATTTTTGCGATCATTGGGTGCGCCTTCATGAAGTCAGCAAACTTCTGAATGCTTGGCAGCACTCTGTCGCTGAATGATTTCGCTAGATCCGCAAATGCTGGCAGGATTGTTGCTCCGATTGTCTCGCCCAGATCTCCCAGGTTGTTCTTTGCCTGCTGTATCTTGCCCGCGTCAGTTTCTGCGAAGGCCTTATTCATTTCTCCGACGTTCTCAGTGATTACTTCAGCCAGCACTGCAGCCTTCTCTTCTTCAGTTCCGTATTTCAGGACCTGCTGCTGAGCTTCGTCGAATGTGATACCCGCCTTTGACAGTGCTCCAGTGTTACCAGTCAGGACTTTACCGAACAGCTTCGCTGTGTTCGCTGCGTCTTCCTGGGTAGCGTTCAGTCCCTTCTGCTGTACCAGCAAATTGTCCATTGCTGGGAGCAGTGCGTTGACTGTCGCTGGATATTTTGCATATGTTGCCAGCATCTGAGCGCCTGACAGTGTTACCTCGTCACCGATTACGCCCTGCTTCTGAATAGCGGAAGCTACTTCCATAGTGCTCTTTGCGGCTTCCTTACCTACGCCCATGCGTGCGCGATATATTTCTATCAGCTTATTTTCTGCCTGGGTCTGCGCCTCAGACATTTCTATGAGCTTCTTGCCTCCGAATACTGCAGTAGCTCCCCATAATGAGATTGTGCTTGTGAGTGTTCTGCCTACAGCTGTTATCTTCGCGCCTGTTGCCATGAACGCGTTGCCCAGTGCAGCTACCCTCTGAGCGCCTACTGTTCCGAATGCAGTCAGCTGTCCATTAAAATAAGCCAGCTTTGATTCTGTTTCTATGATTTCCCTGCGCAGTCTCTGGAATTGCTCTGAATTAGCAGCTACGCCCTGCGCCTTCATCTGTCTCTCAGCTTCCTGGAGCTGTTTGAGGCGTGCGCTTGTTTCCTTTACCTGATTAGACAGCAGGCTCTGCTTCTGCCTCATCAGTTCGACGTTTCTAGGGTTAAACTTCAGCAGCTTATTAACGTCTCTCAGGTTGTTCTGCGTTTTCTTGAGCTGATTGTCTACTGACTTCAGTGACTGCTGCAGCTTTGTGGTGTTTCCACCGATTTCTATTGTGATTCCTTTGATGCGTCCTGCAGCCATTTATATCACCTATTTATCTCTTAAATTTGTCAAAATCTGATTGCTGTGGAATTAAAGGATATTCGTATGCGTCGTTTTGTTTCTCTATCATTAGATCGTAAATTTCGCCTACGTTATAATCCTCTAAGTCTTTGACGGACAGGCCTAGCTCCACGCACCTAAGCATAAACACGGGAGTGTTAAACTCCCGTGTTGTTGCCCGTTCTATTTTTTTGGCTTGCTTGTTGTCTTCTTGCTGGACTGCCATACGTCAACGACTTCGTCCAGGACTTCAAGCAGGTCGGCTCCGTCAAACTGTTCAAGCCATTCAATGAACTTGTCCTCGTTCAGCTTGTTCATGTCTACACCTTCAGCCTGCTTTGCCATTACAAACGCCAGCATCTGAGATACTTCCATCTGTGCAGCTACTTCGTCAGGTGTTTCGGGTGCAGTTACGAACTGCTTAAACAGATCTAATGGCGCAAAGATTTTCTTGAATCTGAACGCTGTCGCGCCGTTTGCTTCCATTTCGATATTCTTGTCGCCGATTACAATAGTTTTTCGCATTGTCGTTCCTCCTTACTACTATGCTCCGATTTCAGGGACTGTAGTGTACCAGTCGTCATATGCTGACGCTGAGCTGTCCTCACAGAATGCCTTTACATAGCCAGTGTCAGGCTGTGGGATTGCTGTGATAGTAGCTGTTACTGTCTGCACTTCTGTTCCTTCTTCTGTAGTAGATGACTCAATATTAGGTCTAGTGATCTTACAGTTATACAGGCAGTATCTTGCAGCAGTTTCGTCGCCTTCGAATTCAAACATGAGTGCGAATGGCTTAGGAGCTTCTGCAGCGTCTTCGATGATGATGCCAGTAGTTGTGTCCTTAGTTTCGCCCATGATTGCAGTTCTGAAGTCAGCTGGGATCTTAGCGCTTTCGAAGTCGCCTGAGTATCCAGCGTTTGATACTGTCACGAAGTATGGCATGTCGTCAGCGTAGAATGTGTTTGATTCGCCCTCTGCTGACAGTGAAATTGATACAGCGCCAGGCCATGCCTTTACTGCGCCGTAGTCGCCTGTTGACTCTGTATAGAGTGCATAGTGAACATTTTTGAGACCATAAAGTACTTTATTAGCCATTGATTAGTTCCTCCAGTTCATAAGTGATTTGATAAGCATTCTCTGACTGAATGAAGACCTCATTCTTGTTATAAAAAAGACCATACTCGTCAAGTACGGCCTCGATTCTATCCTCCAGCGCAAAGTCTTTATGATCAGCGTAGAGTGCTATGTCGATATAGTTTATTTTTGCGTAGACTTTATTGTCCGCGCCGAAATTCTCCGTCTGTGGGTATGTGAATACTATGAAGGGAAGCGCGGGGGCTTTGCCGACTTCAAAGTGATCATATTCATACGGAAGACCTATGTTCTCCAGTATTGTCTTGATTTGTGCTCTTGTCATTTGATTGCCCTCACGATTCTTTCCTCGTATTCTTTCATGGCGTCCGCTTCAGCTGGCGCCCAGTGTGGAGTCCCTGGGACTCTTCCGCCGTTTCGCTTAGCGTGTCCATTTTCCAGCAGGTGTGTCAGCTGAGGCTTTGCATTGTTGTAGACAGTGTATGTGCTCCCAGTTCTTCCTGCTTCTGTCTTCTTGCTGGTTATTCCTCCAGCATATTCTCCTGTCCTTCTTGGTGCTGCGTTTCTGATCTGTTTCGCTGTTTCCCTGGCTACTATGCGAGCATTCTCGTCCAGTTCTTCTGTCAGGTCTTCAGCATACTCTTCCAGAATTTTTTTGACCTGTGCTCTGAGTTCTTTACTCATTCGGATCACTTCCTATTGGTGCGCCGTTGCGCTTTTCTGTATAGAGTTCTATCCAGTCGCCGTCGGTGTAGGTTCTATATATCCTGTAGCGCTGTCCGTTGTATTCGATACATTCCTCACGTTCATAGTCAGGTTCAAATACAATGAATCGCAGTTCAGGATTAACGCCTACTCTTCCGCCTTCGGCCCATTCTGAGCCGCTGACGCTTGTGACTTCAGCAAATACTTCTCGGAATGTCTCGGAAGGTATTCCCACGCCGTTGCTGTCCTTTGTGAGTGTCACGCTGATCAGTCTGATAGTTACTGAACTATTCAACATTATCACCCCAGTCCGTGTAGCCTGTTGCTGTTCTCAGCTGTGCCTTCTGCTCGTCATATGACGTTTTGACTCTGTCGTAGTCTCTGCAGTTTCCGAAGTGCAGCATGACATATGAGCCGATTGCTACGCGCAGCAGGTTGTCATTTGTCGGAATATTGCTGACGTCAACGCCTGCTATTTTCAGGTCCAGCTTTGCCGCTTCAATGAGTGCCTCGAGCTGGTCGTCAAACGCCGTCGTGGATACTCTCAGCGTCTTCTTGATATAACTAAGCATTTATTAATTCCTCCCGATGCTATAAAACAGGCAGGGATTAAACCCTGCCCGATTATAGTTATTTTTATTATGCTGCAGTCTTGATTACAGCTGTGAATGCGTTAGGAGCTACTACGCCGATACCAACGAACATTCTGCCGATGATTCTAACCAGGTCAGCTGTTGCCAGTGTAAGGTCGTCCAGCTTGATGTTGATTTCTTCGCCGTTAGGGAAGTTGGCAAGTGCGCCGTAATCCAGGTCGCCTACGTACATGTATGCTTCGCCGTCTTCTACGTCAGCATATGCTGGGATTGTGTTGTTGAATACAACGTCAAGACCTTCGAATGGGTCTGCATTGTAGCCGTTAGCATACTGAGCAGCCTTGAATACTCCCCAAGTAAGCTTGTTCATGATTACAACAGGTCTAGCTGCCTGATCTGACAGTGCGCTGATAGCCTTTGCTACAGTGCCAACGCCTGGAGTAGCTTCTACGATCTGAGCTACTGCTGGAGCTGTTGCTGTTGAAGTTTCAGGTGATGCTGCAATCTTAGCGATAAGTACGTCTGCAGCCTTCTTTGCGATCTGGTGTGCAAGTTCAGCATATACGTATCTCAGGAATGCTTCGCCTGACAGTGCGAGTGCTTCGTCTGATACGCTGATCCACTTCTTGATTGTTGCTGGTACCAGTGTAACGATACCCAGGTCGAGATCTTCCTCAGTTACTGCTGCAGCACCTTCAGTGTGAACTACTGCGCCGTCTGCGTCGATTTCGAAACCAATTTTTACGTTGCCCTTCATGAATGACTTTCTTACTCTTGCCATAATGCCGTCATTTTCCCATGCAGTCTTGAATTCGTCATAAACGAGTTCAGGAACTGGAACTGTGCCGCTTGATACGTTCTCAGTCAGGAGCGCTCTGCATTCTGCGTCGCTGCCGTTCTTTACGTATTCAGCAAATGCGTTGATGTATTCAGTTGTGTTTCTGATTTCCATGTTAGTCATTGTTCTGTCTTCCTTTTCTTCGAATGTTTTAATAGTGTTAATTTCTTCAGCAGCCTTAGCTCTTGCTTCTTCTGCCTGCTTTGCTTCTGTTTCCAGCTGCGCTTTTCTCTCTTCAATAGCGTCCATCTCTGATCTGATTTCTTCCAGGTTCACGTCGTCCTTTTCGAGTTCAGCAGTCAGTTCGCTCATTCTAGTCTCAAGCTGGAAGATGTCCATTTCTCTAATTTCCATCTTAAAATTCTCCTTTGATTCTCATAGCTCTCAGTCTAAGCTTCAGACGTTCCTTTTCCGCTTCACGTTTTTCAGCTTCAAGTCTCTCCGCTTTAGCGTCTGCGATAGCTCCCTCGCTGACTGCTCTTGCTGATATTTCTGTAGCGTCGTTTGCTGGAATTGATACAGCACTAACGTCATACAGCTTTCTGATGCTAGTAATGACTCTGCGCACGCCTTCGATTCCGTTCTCCTTGAATCTTGTGCACTCTTCTCCATCTACTACGAAACCGAATGACATTTTATCTGTGTAGCCGCCCTTGATTTCATCGTATAGCTGTCTACCCGCTTCAGTTCCGCTCAGATCTGCGCGAACTTTTAGACCATGCTCGTCAACTTCCAGTGACAGTGTTCCGTTCTTGTTTCTTGCGTATACTTTGCCCTGGTGGTCGTACTGCATGATCACGTCGCTCATATCTGTATTGTCAAATGCTCTCGCATCAATGGACTCAATAAACTGCCAGCCGTCCATGTCTTCCCATAGTACGTAAGGCTCATTGAATGTTGTGGCATATCCTTCTACTACGTAGCTCTCTGCCTCGTTTCCTTCTGCACGCGCCTCAATCAGAGACATTCGTCTATATTCACGTCCCGCTTCAACGCGTTCATTGATTAGCTTGTTACTCATTGCTTCCTCCTTCTTCGCTCAGCTTGTCTGCTCCGTTATAGTATTCGCCTCGAATAATTCTGACGTCTCCGCCTTCTACTTCTGACATGTTGAATATTTCTCTGCCTTCGTTTATGCTCATCATTCCACGGTCACTCAGCTGAGTAACCATGTTGAGCTTCTTGTCAGGTGCCATGTACTGCAGCCTGTTTGCAGTGATCAGAATCTTGTTACCATATGACTGTTCCTGGAATGTGTAGGCCATTTTAGTCATTACTTCGCTCAGCTGAATAGCGAACGGCTCTACTGAGCTTTCATAGAATGCGTCGAGCTGTTCGTATGTAGCTCTGCCCTGCATTATTTCCTCGCTGACTCCGAAGTACGAGCTGACGCTGTCCTTGATAGCCTTCATCTGTGCAGCGTCTACAGTGTATGGAGCAGAATTTATCTGCTTTATGTCTGTCCATGTATTAGGGAACAGCAGCACGCCTCCGTCTCCCTGGAGCGCGTTCTCACTGTATCGCTTCTGTGCCTTAGCCAGGTCTTCGTCTGTTGTGAAGTTGGTCATGCGCGCCATGAATCTGAAAGTGTTAGAATTCTTCACAGCTTCCTCGATGCCCTTGTTCTGAATCTGTACCAGGTCCATAGTAGAAGCCAGTGCTCTGTTTGATTCTCCGAAGAATTCATCACGATACTGGAATTTGTTCATGATTCCGCACTCCTGCATGCGTTCTGCAGCCATTTGACCGCTTGCGAACTTATACTGAAGATATGGCTCGTCATTGACTGCTACGACTCTGCACTCACTTGGGAGTACTGCATAGAATCCTATGATTGTGTTGTATTTCTTGTTCTTGATTGGAACTATAAAAGCTGTATTCTGTGTCTCCAGGATTGTGGCCAGTCTATACAAGAACTGTGACCAGGTCTGAAAACTGTTAGGAGCATGCTTGCACAGTGACTTCATCTGTGGCTGAGCTGCGCCTATAATGTCAGCCTTTAGCTTGCTGATATGTCTAGCCTTTGCATCGATTGCCGCGCGGATCAGCTCATTCTCATAAATAGCGCCGCCGTGATTAACAAATACAGGCGAATAAGCTGTGAACGTCTGGAATGAAGACGCCGCGCTGCTTGCTGGCTGTTCTTTTTTCTTTGGGAAGATTTTTTCTAGAAGTCCCACTTCTTTACCTCCTGAATGTCTTACTTGTTTGTATTTTGTAACTGTCCGCCGATTTGTGCATACCACTTCTGACGCACACACATAGCGTCAAGAAGTGCAGCCATTCCATCGACGTGCGCCGTAGGTTTAACCTTTATCAGTTTCCCGCGGCCTCGTTCCGTGTTCATCTTGATGGCACTGTTTAAAAAGTGAATTTTAAGCAGGTCATTATTGCCTATGTATATGCGCCCGTCCTTCATGAGTCCCTCGGTCTCGCATATTACTGGGTATAGATTGTCACCCTGGTAAACATCGTCACACTGGAAGCCGAACGCCTTCAGGTCCTGAATAAGATACTGCGCTGAGTATCTGTCGTATCCGACTTGCAGCGGGAGTATTTTGTAGTCTGTTACCAGTGACTTGATCCAGCGCGCACAGTCCTCATAGTTCACGAAGTTTTCGCCTGACAGTTCTATCAGGCCGCGCTGTATGTATATTCGATATGGAACGCCGTCGCGTTCTGTTGCTTCGTCAATCTTCTCAGCTGGCAGCCAAAACTTGCTGAACACGTTCAGCCTGCCGTCCTTCTCAATAACTACGCACGCGCTTGTCAGGTCGGTAGTCTGTGACAGGTCAATGCCGCATACTGCATAATGGTCTCTAAAATCATTTAGATCTAAATCAGGACCTATGCATTTCTGCACTGTCTGAGTTGATAGCCATGCCTGGGAGCTATTCTGCTTAATGTTGCAGTACTTGGTTATGAATTCCGCCTTCTTTGACAGTGATCCTTCTGCGACTGCGATCTCTTCCAGCAGGTAGTTTATTGTTGTGGATACTCCGAGATTTGGGTTTGACTTCTGCAGCTCGTTTATATCGTTCCATTTCTCGACGTCGTCAATCATGTACAGGAACGGCGCCAGCCTGGTCTCTTTAGAATCTCCCAGGATTACACGCGTCGCTCTCTTCATGAGTTCGTCGTATATGCTTTCGTTTTCGTAGCCTGCTGTTGATATGTTGATCAGGAGCGGCTGCCTACGTGCACCGAATGAAGACTTCAGTACTTCGTAGAATTTCAGACCTGCGTCGCCTCTCCAGGATGCTACCTCGTCAGCTATGCAGCATGATATGTTGAGTCCGTCTGACTTGTTAGCGTTGAACGCTATAGGCTGCGCTGAGCTGTTTGTGCTCTCAATGTATACGTCTGTGCGCCGCTTCAGCGCCAGCTCGTCAAGTTCAGGCTCCTGCTTGATCATTTGGTAAAATGCGTCATAGCATAGATTTGCCTGCTGCAGCTTAGGAGCTGCGAAGTATATCCTTGCGCCGTATTCTCCGTCGACAAATGTCATGTATTCAGCGATTGCTGAGGCGAATAACGTCTTGCCGTTTTTTCTGCCTATTACAATTAGGATCTCCCTGAACTGTCGCAGTCCCTGGTCGTCTACTATTCCGAATACTACCGCCACTATAGCCTTCTGCCATAGTTCCAGCTTCAGGCGCTCAGGTGCCAGCGCGCCCTCATGGTGATGCGCAAAGCCTTCCATGAACTTGATCGCTTTATTGGCCTTCTTTGCGTCATAAAAAAAAGACTTGTTTTCAAGTCCCTTGATTATGTATTCATACCAGGCTATGATCCATTTTCCTACGACTATGCTGCCGTCCTGAATCTTCTGATAGTACTCAAATATATAGTTATTCATTCATTAACGCCTCGAGTCTTCCGCCTAGTTTCTCAGCTGGTACCTTCTTGTCTAGTTCTTTCATTACGGCGTTATAGTTCTTGATCATGCTGTTATATGCGCTGACTGTCGCGCTGGCTTTTGTGCCGAATTGCTCCCTGCCGTTCTTGTATTCGTCAGTCGCGCCTTCCCTGTTAATGTCTACCTGCATATCATCAAGTGAAATCTTCATGAACGCCGCATTTTGAATGAGTCCGTCCAGAAGCTCCAGCTGTTTAGGTGGTAATTCCGAATATATATTTAAAAGTCGATTGTATTCTCGCTTGATCCGCGTTTCTCGTTTTATCTTTGCCATATTTTCGCCTCTGCACACCCCTTGCACGCGCTCGAGCAGTATTTCTGAAGTCCCTTGCATCGGTGTCCCTATGGTATGCTCTCGATTTTCGAACGGGGGGACCTATATGATCACGTTCCCATTTTCATCAATGCTGTAGCGCGATGGTGTCTTGTTCTTATTGTATTCCGCTTCATGTACTGCAGCGTGACAGCTCCTGCATAGTGCCTGCAGGTTGTCCCAGCCTAGTGCAATGTTCGGGTCATTGATTGTATTCGGTTCGATGTGTACCTTGTGGTGTACTATCTCAGCTGGAACAATCAGGCCCGCGCTTCTGCACTTCTCGCACAGGTTGCTCTGACTCTTCATGTATGCGTTCCTGGTATTCTTCCAGCGTTTGCTGTTATAGAAACTATATGCGAAGTCTCTAGCCATTGTTTGCTATGTCCTGGCAGGCAGTCCACTCAGTAACGGAACGACAATGCTTGAGGCTGTATGACTGCCTGCCTTGTATAATAACTAGGCCTCAACGTTATTATCCCGTATAAAACAAAATAGGCGCCGCTTCATTCGGTGCCTATTCCACGATACCATTATAGCCTATCCGCTTGTGTGATTGTGTGTGCATTCGTCCATATTCGCTTGCTTGGCTTCTTTTAACTCATAGCATTTATTTAAGTCTATACACGTTCTGATTACTTTCTCGATTGTTTTATAGAATACGTTAACGTTTGTCTCTACCTGGATACAATACCTGCCTTCGCCTACTTGTGAATTGTATCTAATCATTGGCCTCATTATGCTTCCCTCCCAGCTTCTCTTCTAGTGCTCCCACTACTATCTCGTAGAACTCAATGCTCTGTGTCATTCTTATGCCGTCACGTTCTACCTGCTTGTAATATTCCAGTTCATGCTTAGCGAATGCCAGCGCCTGCTTGTCTGTCATTTGGTTCACCTCTTATTCTTCCAGTCCGTACATGTTTGCGAATGCCTGCAGCGCGTGCTTGTGCATGGCTCTGACATAATCAAAGTCATATACCATCTCGACAGCTATCAGCTCAAACTTCTTATACTCCACGTATCGCTTGCATAGTAGTTCGACGTATCTCGCGTCGTTCAGCTGCAGGATCTGATTCAGTATGCTGTTCTTCGCCTGTATGAATTCCTGTGTATCCTCTACGATTTCCGCCTCCAGGTCTGCATACTGTACTACCTTCTTGCCTATCGTGTCGCCGTCCTTGCTGGACTGCACTCGAATTGAATCAGTAGGCTGACTGCTTACTGACTGCGCTCTGTCTTTTAGATCTTCCAGCTGGTCCTTCTTCTTTTGGATTCTTATGTCCAGCAGCTTAATCTGTCTCAGATATTCCTTACTTGTCATATACGTCCTCGATTCTGAGCTGTTCCTCGTATTCAGTTATCTTGTAATATTTCTCAGGCTTCACCTTGTCGCCCTTACTCCACCGCTTCAGTCTTGGTTCTTTGTCCAGGCTGACCATTATGTACTCGCAGCATTCTACTTCGAGTATTGCGTGATCATAATACTGAACAGTGTCCTGGTCGATGTAGTAGCCTTTGATTGCCTTTGGCTCTTCGCTGACTTCCTTTGACGTGATCAGCTCGCGCTTTGTCATTGGTGTCACTATGTTTCTGCTGCAGGTATATCTACGCTTGCAAGGGTTATCCGCTTCACGGAATGTTCTTGCGGTTTCCTTCAGCAGGTATGCTGCCAGTCTTGAATAGTTTCCTGTCTCGTCCAGCAGCTTAAAGTTTACGTGTCCATACTTCCAGTACTTCTCAATAATGTCCTGGTCAATGTTAGACATTACAACATGATGGTGTATTCTCTTATGCTCATATTCTGTTACTGCTATGTATTTCAGTTCCCTGCCTTCCTTCTTCGCCCAGCGTCTTACATTCTGGAAGAAGTTCGCCAGCTGTTTCTTTGCTGTGGAAGGAGCAGGCGCATCACCTGAGTAGGTTAATGTCAGGTGATAGTCGCCTTCAACAAAATTAGCATTAAGCTTGATAGCAAGGTCTCTCTCTGCATTTCTGTCATTTACTTTCTGAACAGCTGCAGCAGTTGGGTTGCACTTTGCTTTACGCTTGCGTCCCTTTGTCTCTATTCTCGATGTCGCTTTCTTCTGCACGAAGATAGTCTTCCCTGCTACTGTTGTCTCTCTGTAATACATGCCTGCCCTGACTCCATTATTAATATACTTATCAAGTTCTATGCGGCCACTTTTAAGGCCGCCCATTGTTTCCTATTATTCACTTTTTAACAGTGGCATTATTATTACGTCTACGTGTGGCTCGCCGTTTTCTGCGTACCGCTTCAAGACTGTCATGTTCACGATCTGTTTATCGTCCTTGTATGCCATGCCGTTGAGTGCATCGCATACTACCTTAGCAATGTTATCTGCATCTGGTTTCTTCGTTGGGTAAAGTTTGTCGTTGCGAATCCTTTCGCGGTCCTTCTTGCTTGTGCTCTTAGGTATCTCATACCATGCGCGTATGATCACCTCCAGCGGTTCATCTTCATAGCACTCGCCTTCATGGGCGCGCAGGTAGCACGTCTTGATCAGATTCTCATACAGCACTGTCTTGCTGGGTGTGACGCTTGTGTGCTTACCCAGGCGCGGATTATAGAATGTTCTCGCTCTAGCCTTACCCTGTGGTGGTCCTGGTATTGTGATTTGCATTTGTATTATCCTCTATTATGTTTTTAATTGTTATTGAGTCCACTATTGTTTCACGAATGTACATTGAGGTCGCAATTCCGTCGACTATAATCCAGCCGTCTCTTATGTCATAATCGTACGCTCTTAACCAGCTGCAGGTTCCGTCTGCTTTATGTACACAAACTTCATATAGTTCTGTTAGTCCGTTTTGCGTCTTCATTCGTTATCCCCCTTGATATGTTCAATTCTTATAGCAAGCTCATTGACTCTTTTTTCCCAGTGCTTAACCTCGGTTATTTTCCCGCTGAAGAAACCTAATACAAATATATCTACAGCCAGGATCGGGCAGATTATAATTGTGCTATTCATTTCTACCTCCATATTCTTCATATCCGTCAGTACCTATATAAATGTATTCTTTGTCAGTTTTGTCTTCTCCGCAGTTCAGACAGATTCCGTCCTCCTGGGTTACGATTTTATTCACTTCCTTATCCTGATCAGGATAGCAAAGCAGATAGAATATAATCTCTTTTATCCTCATGTGATCACCTTCTTACATGAATATCTCGCCCAGCTTGACCTCCATTTCCTTTTCGAACAACGTCCTGGCTTCGAATGGGTTAATGTCTCCAGTCCTGCCTTTTTCGCAGTATCTGCTTGTACGTTCAACTACAGATTTAACGAAGCGCTTTTTTTCTCCTGGTGTCAGATTAAAGTTCTTCATTTTGCTGTAGCTCAGTTCGTCTATCACTGCCATTAATACGAACGTCTCGAAATTCGGGAATATAGTCTTTGCTACATACCAGCGAGCTTCCTCGAATGCCTTCTTCCTTATTTCATTTACTTGACTTTTTCCTTTGGCCTTCTTTGCTTTAGGTATTGCCATTTGTATGTCCTTCCTGTTGTATATAAGGCGCCAGCGTTATAAAGAAAAATACTAACAAGTATAGTTTTTAGGGCATGTTTATTGCTTTATTTCAACGGAGGCACGCTGACGCTTTATATCTATTTGTATAGTATTGCCTTGCCGCATGAAGCGCAGAAATTCGGGTTTGTAGATATTACCCTGCTGCAGCCTGGGCACTGTCTGCCTGGCTTCAGCTCTTCAGGTACGTCTCTATGTGCCGCGCTCATTTCGAAGAATGCCAGGCGGGTCCTGCTGTCATTTTCTCCGTACAGTTCTCTGAGCTGTTCATGCTGTGCCTTCTTGCCTCTATATATGTTTCTTTTTATCTCTATGATCTTCAGCTGGTCCATTTGCCAGTTCCTCCCTACTGTGCACGTGTCACAGTCTTCCCAGGGACATGCGTCTCCTGGAACGTTACATATACCAATATTCATTTGTGTAGCTCTCAGCGGTTACATGCTTGTCCAGAGTTCTGCCATGTGGCAGCACCTTCTCATATGCAGCTATGCGTCTCTCCAGTATTCCTATGTATTCGTCAACATATGGCCACGGATTAATACGCTTCTGTCTTCTCCAGTGCTGCAGCTCCTTCTTCAGCTCCTTCAGCTTCGCGTTCATGTATTCCTTAGTCAGCATTATCTTCGCGCTCCATTTCTTCTGACTGGTACAGTACTCTCATACCCAGCTGCATTGCTGTCTCCAGTTCAATGTTTGCGCCGTTGCTGTTCTCCCAGCCTCGCAGCATGTAGATAGCGTCGCACATTCCCAGTAGTTCTATATCAAGAATCATATATTCCTCAGTCTCCAGCGGTAGCTCGCTGATCACTGCAGGATTGACTGGAATGTATCCCAGTAGTGACGCCTCCATCGATGCTGTCGTGAAGTTCCACTTCATCACGTCAGGATCTAGTCCTGTCATTGGTCCTGATATATATATTCGTTTTCTTTTTTCTTGCATTGTCGTTCCTCCTGGGGATTAAGCGTCAACGCTCATGCGCTGCCGCTCAATAGGGTGTTGTGGTGTATGAAAAGATTAGATTATGGGAACTTGTTCAGTCCTCTGTTCGGTAGCTAGTGCGTGCGTTATTGGCCAACTATGTCCAATATGTTTGTTATAGCTCTTTTTGTTTTTAATCCTTGCGATATTGCCCTGGCGCTCGCCTAACACTACAGGGGAGCGTAGTGTGCTCATTTAGGGTCATGGCGCTCGTTAGCGGTTTACAGCGGCGCGCCCGCTGTATTGTTAGCTACCGAACAGAAGGCTGAGCGCCTTCTGTGAAAGGTTATTACAAATGAACTTCAGCATTATGCTGTTAGTCTTCTATGGGTGTCAGCGTCAGATCTATTTCTATCTCGGGCGCTGCTTCCAGTTCTCCTGGGTCGATAGTGTCGACTTTTGTATCTCCTGCTATTCTCTCCAGCTGTCTGTTTACTTTGTAGGCTATTATTATGTCCACTTCCTCGTCGCCTACTACTTCGAAGTGCATATTCATCTGTGTGATCATAATCTCAACGTCTGCCAGTTCTTCGAGAACTTTGTGCACGTCAGCTCCTGGGTCTTCAATGTATGCCTTTGTCAGCTCGACTCCCAGCTCGCACAGTTCTTCTACGCACTTCATCATTTGCGTCCTGATTCCGTAGTGGTTCAATATCGTTGCGGCGCCCATTATTGTGTCCGCTTTTTCTATCGTCTTCACTTTTGCCTCCGTTCTTCCCTCTTGCTGATCAGCATCGACAGATTAACTGCAGCCAGGCACGTCTCATTGACTTCCTTTGATTCTGTCCATAGCCGTCTGTTGTTCATCAATGCCAGCTCGCCTCTGCTGATTGCCTTCAGGTTTTCTATGTTAAAATTTCTCTTATCCCCGTCCATGAATACGACTCTAGCATTTGGATCTAACGGACCATGATGCTGTTCGTATATCAGACGCTGCTTCTGCTTCCAGTTCACGCTCTTCTTTGCCTTCGGAATGTCGTTGACCTTTACCCATACATATCCGTCAGCCAGCACTTTTTCTGTGCCTATCGGATCAGTGTTTGCTGGTACACTTCCAGCTTTGAACATTGTCGGATGCGCTTTGTCATACTGTTCCTGGGTCAGCGGCACGCCTTTGTTGTGTGCTACCTGCCCTGGTCTGTATCTCATGTCGATGCCGCACTTGATTCCGTTTCGTTTCATGTATCCGATAACAGTCTCGGGTTTCATGTCTGCATTGAACAGTTGAATGAATTCCTCTGCTGTTTCAATTCTCGGCCTTCCGTATGCGTTCTCGCGCAGCCATGTCTTCTGTTCAGGCGTGTATACGTGTCTCCTAGCTCTTTGCATTGTCGTCACCCGACAGCATGCGCGGCGTCTTCTTGTCTGCGTCCCAGTGATCGTCATTGAACTTGGCTGCATCGAGTACCACGCGCGCGTTGTTTATGATCTGCGAGCTGATGCCCTGAACAGCCTTGCTTCTCTCAATCTCTTCCCTCAGCTGTTCGCCTGTCAGCTCTTCGTCGCTCAGTCTCTCGATCTGTGCAAAAAGGTGATTATTTAGATCGCCCAGTGTGTTCTTCAGTGCCATGTTTTGCCTCCGTTTTTCTTCACTAAAGCAGTCCCAGGTCCCAGCTGTTTAATACGCCCAGCGCGAACAGTGTCGCAATAACGGCGATGTATGGGAGTGCCCTCTTCATGTAGTCCAGTGGACTGCCTTCTCTGATGTAGTAATGCTTTTTCATTTGTGTACCTTCCTTTATTTAAAAATCAGTTTCCTGTTTTTATGGTCGTATGTCACTTTGGTGACAGGCTTCGTATATACGACTGGCTTGCCGTCCTCGCCTATCTTTACTGTCTCGACGTATACCTTTGACTGCTTGTCAAATACGTGTGCGTCTATTCTGCTCATTAGTGCTGCTACTGTTATCATCGTTATTTTGCTATGTGTATTGTTGTTCCGTTCTTGACTGCCTTAGCCAGGCGCAGCATTGTTGCTCCGTCGACTTCTGCTGTTGTATATATGAACAGTTCGCCGTTGCTTGCCACTATGCAGCTAATGTCTGACGTACTGCTAAGCGGGTGCAGTATTTTGATAATTTCCTGCGGTGTCTTGCCCTTCTTACAGCTCTGCTTCAGCCAGTTTTCATATCCTCTTCTGCAATTTCTGTCGTCAGGATACTCGCACCCAATTTCTGCACAGAACTTGCAGGAATCATCCTCGAATTCGTTCATGAATTCGGCGAGTTCCTTCAGCGACATGTGTCTGATTCTCTCCGCGTTTGTCATTGTCGTTCCTCCTAGTATTTGATCTGCTTCATAATGTCGCTGATCATCGCCATTCCTGAGTCCATTGCTACGTTGATCAGCATCTTGAATCCGCTTGCATATAACACGCATACCATTTCTGTCTGTACGTCGTACTCTATGCTCACTATGTTGTCGCGTTCCCTGGTCAGCTTGAATGCTTCCAGGAGCGCGTCACAGATTTTCTGCTTATCTTCCTTCATTACGCTGCACCCTGCTTCTTCAGTTTTTTCTGCGCCGCTTCAATGCAGGCCTTTGTGAATCTTGTCTCATATCCAGGCGTCAGTTCTACCTGAATCTTGATTTCTTTCTGTTTCATTAGATTGCCTCCGCAACTATGTCAAAAAGGTATTCTATTGAACAATCTGGGAAATACGTATCTCTAATTGAGATAGCTTCTTTTACAGTGAACTGTGTCAAGCCTCTGCTTTTGTCGTACCATGTGCGGCGACTGATTCCGATTGTTCTCATTACGTCCTCGGGTTTTATGTCTTTCCTGACCATCTCGGCCAATAAATTGCGACACATACGCGTCCCCCTCTCTATATTTAGTATATGCACCGAATTTGGTGCTTGTTTTTACATAGAATAGCACCGAATTTGGCACTCGTCAAGCACTTTTCTGCCTTTTTTGGTTCTTTTCTAGTATTCAAGAGTTTATAATAATGCTATATTAGGCATGGGGAGGTATTAAATATGGCACTTGGTAAAGCATTTCGTGAACGTATGAAGCTCATGGGCATTGGTAACAAAGAACTTTCTGAGCTTTCAGGCGTTCCACTTAGAACAGTTGGAAACATACTCAACGATGTTACTGATAATCCTGGTATCAGAACTGTGCAGCAGATGGCTCACGCTTTAGGTTGTACTGTTGACGATATAATCGAGGAAGCTCAGGACTATTATTTGAATCCTGATGCTGCAGCATATGCGCAGGAAATATATGAGAATCCTGAACTGCGTATTCTTATGGACGCGTCCAGGGACGTAAGCAAAGAAGACCTGGAGCTTGTCACTCAGATGGTAATAAAATTAAAAAACAGCAATAAGTAGTTAGTGGAGCTGCTGGAATAGATACGACTTGAATTGAATGGGGGATATTATGGATCAGATTTATGTTTATTTCAGTGACATGCCTTCAAGCGTGAAGGCGCTAACAGTAGCCTGCGAAGATGGCTACACCATTTATTTGAATTCTAGGAATTCATATGAGCAGAACATTATAAGCTACTGCCACGAATTGGATCATATTGGGCGCGGCGACTTCTCGCGTGTTCTGAATGTCAGCCGCCTCGAATATGTTCGACATGCTGCACGGGGGTAATATTATGAGGGTAGCAATCTATACTCGAAAATCTGTATATAGTGACAACAGTGAAAGTGTTAAGAATCAAGCGAGAATGTGCCGCGAATATGTGAGCATGCACTTTCCTGGCGAGAATCACGACTTTACTACATACGAAGACGAAGCATACACGGGCGCTGATGTACAGCGTCCTTCTTTGCAGCTTCTTCTCGAGACTATTAAGAGCGATGCTGTTGACCTGCTTATTGTATACCAGCTTGATAGACTCTCTCGAGACGTCAAGGACTTTACGGACATATATGGCCTGCTCTCGGAGCACGGCGTGCAGTTTGCATCCGTCAAGGAAAA
>JAGHTQ010000039.1 GCA_018065295.1 Candidatus Colimonas fimequi
AAACGGCAGGATGCAGCCGCCAAACAGACCGATTAATAATGCTCCCATAACGGTTTCCTTTCCCTAAACATAAAAGTGCTATAAACCCATATTTATCATTCTAAAACATGGAAATTTATAGCACTTAAAGTACGTAGTTATTATTTATTTCTAAATTCAGCCGCCTCTTCTACGTATACGTCAGCTGAACTCTTGATAAGAGCCATGCCCTTATCATCAACTTCCGAACGAACCTTGGCAGGGTTACCGAATGCTACAGAGCCTGAAGGGATCTCCTTACCACCTGGCACCAGTGAACCTGCACCGATGATGCAGTTATCTCCGATTACTGCGCCGTTCATAATGATAGCGCCCATGCCGATGATAACGTTGTTTCCAATAGTAGCTCCGTGAACGATGGCGTTGTGACCGATTGTAACGTTATCGCCGATAGTCATTGGGAAACCAGCGTCGATATGAAGAACGGCGCCGTCCTGAACGTTGGTACGGTTACCGATTACAATTGAGTCCTTATCGCCTCTGATTACGGCGTTAAACCAAACGCCGCACTCGCTGCCGATTGTAACGTCGCCCAGCACTGTGCTGTTTGCCGCTACAAATACAGATTCGTGAATGTTAGGTTTCATATGCTTCTCCTTACAGGAATGCCTTACCGTCGCAACCCAGTACGTTTACGATCTTGTGTGCAACCATGTCCTTGATAGCAGCTCTTGCTGGCTTCAGGTACTGTCTTGGGTCGAAGTGATCTGGATGTTCAGCGAAGTATTCTCTGATTGTTGCAGTCATAGCAAGTCTCAGGTCTGAGTCGATGTTGATCTTGCAAACTGACATTGATGCAGCCTTTCTCAGCTGATCTTCTGGAACACCGATAGCTCCTGGCATGTTGCCGCCGAACTGGTTGATCTTAGCTACGAATTCCTGTGGAACTGAGCTTGAACCGTGAAGAACGATTGGGAAGTTAGGGAGTCTGTTTGATACTTCTTCCAGAACGTCGAATCTCAGCTGTGGCTTAGTGCCTGGCTTGAACTTGTAAGCGCCGTGGCTTGTGCCGATAGCGATTGCCAGTGAGTCACAACCTGTCTTTGAAACGAATTCTTCTACTTCTTCAGGTCTTGTGTATGATGAGTCTTCTGCTGATACGTTTACTTCGTCTTCAACACCTGCCAGAGTACCCAGTTCTGCTTCTACTACTACGCCGTGTTCGTGAGCGTATTCAACTACCTTACGAGTGATTTCGATGTTCTCTGCGGAAGGCTTTGATGAAGCGTCGATCATTACTGATGTGAAACCACCGTCGATGCAGCTCTTGCAAGTTTCGAAGCTGTCACCGTGGTCCAGGTGCAGTGCG
>JAGHTQ010000121.1 GCA_018065295.1 Candidatus Colimonas fimequi
TCTTCCCATCTAGTGATGCTCTCTCTGATTGTTTCGAGTTCAGGTTCGAGAGTGTCTGCAGGTCTGCAAGTGATCTGTTCTTCGTCGCCGATGATCTTCTTAACCATTTCTTCTTCGATAGGAACTGTAGTCTTACCGTACATACCCTTAACCAGCATCTTAACTTCGTTTGATACCATCTTGTATCTTTCGCCAGTGAGTACGTTGAATACAGCCTGAGTACCAACGATCTGTGAAGTTGGAGTTACGAGTGGTGGATATCCCAGGTCAGCTCTTACTCTTGGAACTTCCTGAAGTACTTCTTCGTACTTGTTCATTGCGTTAGCCTGAGTCAGCTGTGATACCAGGTTACTCAGCATACCGCCAGGAACCTGATACTTGAGAGTGTTGATGTCTACGCCAAGGAGCTTAGGTGTGATGAGACCTTCTGCGATGTACTTTTCTCTTACTGGTCTGAAGTGTTCTGCAATCTGGTTGAGCAGATCCATGTCAAGACCTGTGTCGTATGGAGTACCCTTGAATGTAGCTACCATTGGTTCTGTTGGTGGCTGTGAAGTACCTTCTGCGAATGGTGAGATTGCTGTGTCGATGATATCAACGCCAGCTTCTACAGCCTTCATGTATGTCATAGCACCAAGACCACTTGTTGCATGAGTGTGCAGTTCGATAGGAATATCGATTGCCTTCTTCATTGCTGTTACCAGTTCGAATGTGTTGTAAGGGTCGCAAAGACCAGCCATGTCCTTAATACATACTGAGTCAGCGCCTGCTTCCTGCATTTCCTTAGCCAGGTCAACGAATACTTCGTTAGTGTGGATAGGGCTTCTTGTGTATGAAATTGTAGCCTGTGCGTGGCCGCCGCAAGCCTTAGTCTTCTCAATAGCTCTAGCCATGTTTCTTGTATCATTAAGAGCGTCGAAGATTCTGATGATATCGATACCATTGCTGATAGCCTTATCTACGAATTCATCAACGATATCATCTGCATAATGTCTGTAACCGAGCAGGTTCTGACCTCTCAGCAGCATCTGCAGCTTAGTGTTCTTAACGTGCTTTCTGATTGTTCTCAGTCTTTCCCATGGATCTTCGTCCAGGAATCTGATACATGCATCATAAGTAGCTCCGCCCCAGCATTCCAGTGCGTTGTAGCCAACCTGATCCATTACTTCCAGAATAGGAACCATTTCGTCAGTTCTCATTCTTGTTGCCATAAGACTCTGATGACCGTCTCTAAGAACAGTTTCTGTAATCTTTACCATCTTTACCTCCAACTGAATATATTCATCAAAAATTGATATCATACCGATTCATAAATTATATAACATCTTTCGTATGTAAACAAGTGCGACAGAGGCCTCTTATAATGTATACAAAACCTCTTTGTTTCAAGGTGATTTGGTGATTTGTTTGGTGGTTTTCTCGCGCGAAAAAAATATCCTGTTTTTTATATTTTTAGGTTGACATCACCACCTCGTTTTGGTAAACTTCTATTTGTTCGCGAGAGAACAAACTGAATATGCACCATTAGCTCAGCTGGTAGAGCACCTGACTCTTAATCAGGGTGTCCAGGGTTCGAGCCCCTGATGGTGTACCAATAAAAAAAGAACTAACCAAACGGTTAGTTCTTTTTTTATTTTGTACACCAGCAGGGGGTCGAACCCGAAGGGAATTGCCGTCGGGAGAAAGTCCGGTGGACTTTCGAGCAGGCAATTGTTCAAGCCGTTTGCGGAGAAACGGCGCAGAACGGCGGACTTGCTTCGCAAGGCCGCAAAGCCCCTGATTGCTCTGCCCAAATCTTGATTTGGCGCGCAGAGCATCTGCTAGGGATGTCCGCGATTGGCGGGGCTTGCGCAGACAGAGCGGAAACAGCCCGAACGTAGATGGTTTCCGATTTGATGTGGGCTCGAACCCGTATAAATCTTTTGAGTAATCTTCAGCCTATTGCAAAACTAGTCTATGGTAGGGCTGAAGTTTTCTACTTTTCGAACCCCTCCACTCCTTTTTCGTTGCAAAAGTTCAGCCAAATCGGTCCAGGCGTAAGAATTATGCTGAAGTCACTTCCACCATCAACTAGAATTCACCCCATTTTCAGCCCGAAGCCATCCCAAAGTTCAAATAGGCTGAACTTTACTCAAACCATATAGTTTCGAATCCAATCAGAATTCCCAGAAAATGCAACTTCTAAAAATCCGCTTACCTCTAGCATCTTCCAAGCTTATCGCATACAAATATTTCTTGAAGAAAGTGCAATATCCAATATTTCCGCCTAGCTGAGCATCCTTTACCCATGGCATATAGGACAGCTTGCCCTGATAGGATGCTAGGCAGAGCCAAATATCGGAGATTTTCATTTTCTCAGTTGAAAATGCTTGGAAGAACTGAGCATAAGATGCTGAGTGTTGGCAAAACTAGTGAGTATGCATTTTTTCTCCCCCACAGCCTTGATAAAGCTGATTACAGGGGAGAAAAACAGTATAATTTTTTCACTTTGTAGCAGTGACTACGGCCTTTTCTCCCCCAGACTGAGCATATAGAGCTACCTGGGGAGAAAACACCACCGCCACCAAGCCTTAACACTAAGATTTTCTCCCCCAAACGTCTATTTCAAGCCTCCCAGGGGAGAAACTCCTACCAACCACCTCAGTACCACCCTCGCAATCCCCTCGCAAGCGACCGCGCATTCATATACCAAAGTATGTTATAATTTCTCTATAACCGGTACTTTGAAGCGTGTGGCACGAGGTGTGAAATGAACAAAACGGGAGAGATTAAGAGATTAATATTTGACATATACCAGGGGCTGGAGCTAAACAACTTCGCCACCCTTGGCAAAGCAGATGCCAAGATGTATGATGAGCCGCTCATCGGCATCGCCGCAGCTAGCGACAGCTATTTTGAATTTCTCAAAGAGCATATCGGCAGTTTCTACTGGTCGCCGGCGGAGGCGTTCGCCCTTAAGTATGGGGATGCGCCGGGTAGCGATAAGCTTTGCGTAATATGTATGGCATTTCCACAGACCGAGGAGACCAAGAATATGCAAAACAGTGCACGTCTCTTCCCATCCGATAACTGGGTGGTTTCCCGCGGGGAGTGGGAGCCGATGATGAGGGAATTTTCTGGCAAGCTAGAGTCCCGCCTTGAGGCTATGGGCATCAGGTCTGCTTCCATCGACCTTCGCCCAGAGTTCCATAGAGAAGATTCGGAGAATCTTGGGATCGCATCCCTTTGGTCCCATAGGCACACTGCGTTTGCAGCAGGCCTTGGAACCTTCGGCCTTAGCGATGGATTCATTACGGAGAAAGGTATCGCTGTCCGCTTCACTTCAATTATCGTAGAAGCTGACATGGATATCACTGACCGCGGCGATCGCGGTCCGTACGACTGGTGTCTCTATTACAACAGCGGCAAGTGCGGAGCATGCGTTGCCAGATGTCCTGTTGATGCCATCTCGCGGGAGCACGGACACGACAAGCAGATCTGCCTGGACTATGAAGACGAGGCAATTGCTAAATACTGGCCACCGCATATCGAGCGTGGCGACTATATATTCGGATGCGGACTTTGTCAGGCAAAGGTGCCGTGCAGGGACAAGCGCCCGTAGGGCAAATAATAACTACCGGCTCAGCCGGTAGTTTTCTTATGCCCCTACAAGGGGCCTTTACCTGCTGAGTCTTAAGACTCGTTGAAGGTCCCCCAACCGCACGG
>JAGHTQ010000200.1 GCA_018065295.1 Candidatus Colimonas fimequi
CAGAATCCAGAAGAGATTATCAATGAAGTTGGTTCCGGTGCAGGTGGATATTCTGCAGAGGACTACGATAGATTAAATGATATTGGTACAGGCGGCGGTGCTGCATCAGCAGCTGCAAGACAGGGCGCTGCCATGGGACAGGCCCGCAAGCAGCGAATGGCCAAGATGCCTACTGCAAGCCAGTACACATTCGACGACAAGAAGGCGACAGTGGTTCAGCCGATTAATGTGAACGATGACGGCCGTGGCCACTTTACAAGCAAGCAGAAGGTTAAGTATCAGAACCTGTCTGACGATGACTTCTTCAAGAACCTTGAGGATATCAGACCAGGCGAAGAGCCTATCGATCCTAACAGCTTCGAGGCTAGATACGAGAAGGTGGCGCCACAGGCGAGGAAGCCGCAGGCTAAACCTCAAGCCAAGAAGCCACAGCCACAGGCCAAACAGCCGCAGCCTTCGCAGCGCCAGAGCGGTGCACAGAGGAAGACTCCTATTCCGCAGAGGAAACCTGCAGGAAGAAGTGTTCAGCCTCAGATGACTCCAGAAGAGAAACTTCGTCGCCAGAAGGCGTTAGAAGAATATCAGAAGAGAAAGAGACTTGAAGCGGAACGCCAGAAGGCGGAACGTCCGCTTACCCTTGAGGATATTTTCGGAGACGATCACAAATGAAAAAAATAGAAAAAAGAGCGATAATGTGCCTTCTCATGGGCCTTGTGCTCCTGGTGGGCGTCGGCATATTCTCATACAGATATGTGGTCGATGGTCCTACATGGGTAGCATACGAAGGTAACCGTGACGTCTACACCAATAGTGATCTTAGCATGGGCGCCCTTTACGATAAACACGGCGAGCTGCTCATGAAGAACACTAAGGACGGCATGAAGTACCATGACAATAGAAGTGTGCGTAGCGCACTCATGCACATTACCGGCGACAAGGACAACAATATATCAACAGGCGCTAACAGAGCGTTCTCAGATGAGCTTATCGGATACGACCTTGTTAACGGAGTTTACTCCCTTAACAAACAGGGTACTGATATCAAGCTGACACTGGATTCAAGCGTATGCGCGACAGCATATGAAGCTTTGGGCGATCGCAAAGGCTGCGTAGGCGTATATAATTACAAGACTGGCGAAATCGTTTGCATGGTCAGCACACCAACATACGACCCAGCTAATCCGCCTAAGGTAACAGCAGACGATGCATCTGGCGTGTATATCAACAGATTTACGTCGGCTAAGTTCGTTCCTGGCTCCACTTTTAAAGTGCTGACTGCTGCGGCAGCTTTGGAGACTCTGGATAACGCTGAAAGTATCACAACAAAGTGCGGTGGTGTCGAAGACTACGGTCACGGAGACAAGGTAACAGACCTGTCGGTACATGGCACAGTAGACATGAAGAAGGCCCTTGAAGTATCTTGCAACATTTACTTCGGACACCTGGCTGAAGAAGTAGGTGCAGGCACTCTTGAGAAATACGTTGGCAAGGCTGGACTTGATCACAGCTACAACATCGATGGCATTGAGACGGCCAAGGGCACTTTCGAATATCCTAAGAAGGGCATCAACCTGGCGTGGACTGGCATCGGTCAGAACAAGGACATGGTTAACCCATGCTCAATGATGGTATTCATGGGTGGCATCGCTAATGGAGGTACTGCAGTTGAACCGACAATCGTAATTCACGATTCCTGGTGGGATCAGATGAAGGAGAAGCTTCCTTGGTTTGAGACCGTTGGGGTTAAGACAAAGAATATGATCGAGCCATCAACAGCCCAGACACTCAAGGGCATGATGGCAAATAACGTAGAGAATCACTACGGCAAGAATATGTTCCCAGGACTTAATGTATGT
>JAGHTQ010000042.1 GCA_018065295.1 Candidatus Colimonas fimequi
GCTTCCATTGATCTGAGCAGCGGTGTCTTCTTGTCGAGGGCCTCGCCACTATATGAACAGAAGGCTGTTGGTATGCAAAGTGTGCCGTCCTTGATGAATGCAGGTGATGTTGGGTCCCACGCAGTGTATCCTCTAGCTTCAAAAGTCGCTCTCAGACCACCTGAAGGAAATGATGATGCATCAGGTTCGCCCTTAATGAGTTCTTTGCCTGAGAATTCCATGAGTACTTCACCAGAATCTGTTGGTGAGATGAAGCTGTCGTGCTTCTCAGCTGTTGTACCAGTCATAGGCTGGAACCAATGTGTGAAGTGGGTTGCACCGTGCTCAATAGCCCATTCTTTCATTGCTACGGCTACTGCATTTGCTACATTTATTTCTAACGATTCGTTGTTTTCGATGCATTTTCTCATTGCCTTATATACGTCCTTAGGCAACTTAGCCTTCATTACTTTGTCGTTGAATACCATACTTCCGTACAGTTCTGTTAAACTCTGATTCATTTTTTTATTCCTCCGTTTATTAAAATCTTATACACACGCGAAAAGCCCAAAACATAAAAAAAGAGGCACTTTGAGCATATTGCTCAAAGCGCCATTGCTTTTCACATTAACTAGTATACATTAAAGCGGTAAAGTTGTCAAACTATTCTGCGAATTATTTTCCGCTAATTACGGATATTCCTGGAACAGTAGCTTCAAGAACATCCAGAACGATACTTACTGTATCAAGTGAGGTGAATGTAGTTACACCATTCTGTACAGCGCATCGTCTGATTGCAACACCGTCTTCATAATGAACGCCAGACAGTATCGCTCTTGTGTTGATTATGTAGCTAACATAACCGGCACGAATTGATCTTAATATTTCATCGCTTCCTTCACTGAGTTTGCCGCGGACTCTTGTTCTTACTCCATGAGTCTTAAGGAATTCTGCAGTACCGATTGTAGCCTCAATATTAAATCCTAAATTGTAGAAGCGCTTAACGAGTGGAAGTGCTTCTTCCTTATCTTCGTCAGCCAGTGTAACGACAACAGTACCATAGTCCTTCATCTTGACGCCGGATGCCTGAATTGACTTGTACAGTGCTCTGTTAAGTGAAGGGTCATAACCTATAGCTTCGCCTGTTGACTTCATTTCTGGTGAAAGATATGTATCCATTCCGTCCAGCTTCTCAAATGAGAAGGCAGGAGACTTAACGTACCACCACTGGCGCTCGTCAAGAACCAGATCTGTAATGCCCTGATCCTTAAGTGATAGACCGAGCATGACCTTGGTAGCAGAGTCAACCAGATTGAAACCTGTGGACTTGCTAAGGAATGGTACACTTCGTGACGCACGAGGGTTAACTTCAATAACATAAACGTTCTCTTCGTCATCAACGATGAACTGGATGTTGAAGAGTCCAACTATACCTATAGCAAGACCAAGTTTCTCAGTGTACTCAGCGATTGTATCCTTAACCTTCTGTGAAATGCTAAATGGCGGATAAACACTAGTTGAGTCGCCAGAATGAACGCCGGTACGCTCAACCAGCTCCATGATGCCTGGCAGGAATACCTGATTACCATCGCAGATAGCATCAACTTCCACTTCCTTACCAACAAGATACTTGTCGATGAGAACTGGCTTATCTCTATCAACTTCAACGGCATTCTTCAGGTAATGGCGAAGCATCTGCTCGTTGGCAACAATCTCCATGGCACGTCCGCCGAGAACGAAGCTAGGGCGGACAAGAACCGGATAGCCGATTTCCGCTGCTGCTCTCACGCCGCTGGCGATATCTGTAACAGCCTGACCCTTCGGGTTAGGAATTCCCTGGCTGTGAATAACATTATCAAAAGCGTCGCGGTCTTCGGCCCTATCGATAGCATCGCAATCAGTACCGATTATCTTGACTCCGCGCTCTGCCAGTGGCTGCGCCAGATTTACGGCGGTCTGACCGCCAAGTGTTACGATTACACCTTCAGGCTGCTCCAGGTGGACGATGTTCATGACATCTTCGCATGTGAGCGGCTCGAAGTACAGCTTGTCAGCTGTAGTGTAATCAGTTGATACAGTTTCAGGGTTATTATTAATTACAATTGCTTCATAACCCATGCTGCGGATAGTGCGAACTGCGTGAACTGTAGAGTAGTCGAACTCAACGCCCTGGCCGATACGGATAGGACCAGATCCGAGAACGATAATCTTTTTCTTGTCAGTTACAACAGACTCGTCTTCATCAGCGTATGTGGAATAGAAATATGGAATATAGCTGTCAAACTCGCTTGCACAGCTATCAATCATCTTGTAAACAGGGAAGATGTTCATGTCACAACGCAGTTTATAAACGTTGTCTTCTGAAATCTTCCAAAGCTCTGCGATATAAGCATCAGAGAATCCCATTCTCTTAGCCTCGAAGATCAGGCTAGTATCGTTAGGGTTTGCTTCAAGCTCACGTTCGAACTCGACAATCTTCTTCATTTTATCAACGAAGAACATGTCAATCTGAGTCTCTTCGCAGATGATATTGTAGTCAACGCCCAGCCACAGAAGCTGTGAGATAGCGTAAACTCTGTCGTCAGTTCCTTCCTTGATGTATTCAAGAAGTTCTTCAACACTCATGTTTGATGAGTCAAACTTCTCCATGTGCAGATGGCTCTTGCCTTCTTCAAGTGAGCGAATGCCCTTGAGCAAGCTCTCTTCGAAGGTACGGCCCACGCTCATTACTTCGCCTGTTGCCTTCATCTGTGTTGAAAGCTTATTCATGGCTGCAGGGAACTTGTCGAATGGGAAACGCGGCATCTTGGTTACTACGTAGTCAAGTGCCGGTTCGAAGCATGCTGGCGTGTTGGCTAACATGATTTCGTGGAGATCCATGCCGACGGCAATCTTTGCGCTAACGCGGGCGATAGGGTAACCGCTGGCTTTGGATGCGAGTGCCGATGAACGGGAAACTCGAGGATTAACCTCGATAACGTAATAATCGAAGGAGTGGGGATTGAGCGCGAACTGAACATTGCAGCCGCCCTTAACCCCCAACGCACGGATTATCTTGAGCGCACTGTCGCGGAGGAGATGATACTCCTTGTTTGTCAGTGTCTGGCTAGGTGCGACGACGATGGAGTCGCCTGTGTGAATGCCAACAGGGTCCAGATTCTCCATGTTACAAACAGTAATGGCGGTGTCATTGGCATCGCGAATTACTTCGTACTCGATTTCTTTGTAGCCCTTGACGCTCTTCTCGATGAGTACCTGGTGAACAGGAGACATGGCGAGAGCGTTTTTCATCATTTCCTTAAGTTCGTCTGGATTATAGGCGAAGCCGCCGCCAGTTCCACCCAGCGTGAACGCCGGCCTAAGCACTACAGGATAGCCGATTTTATCAGCCACCTGAAGAGCTTCGTCGGTACTATATGTGATCTCTGAAGGAATTACTGGTTCGCCGATTTCAAGGCAAAGTTCCTTGAAAAGTTCTCGGTCTTCAGCACGCTCAATGCTGGCTGCATCGGTACCGAGGAGTTCTATTTCGCATTCTTCGAGAATGCCCTTCTTGGCAAGCTGCATGGCAAGGTTAAGGCCTGTCTGACCGCCAATACCTGGCACGATGGCATCTGGACGTTCACGTCTGCAGATTCTAGCCAGATATTCCAGAGTCAGTGGCTCCATGTACACCTTATCAGCAACTGTATTGTCAGTCATGATTGTCGCCGGATTTGAGTTGGCGAGAATTACTTCGTAGCCTTCTTCCTTGAGGGCGAGACACGCCTGTGTTCCGGCGTAGTCGAATTCGGCCGCCTGACCGATTACGATAGGACCTGAGCCGATTACCAGGATTTTTTTAAGATCTTCTCTCTTTGGCATTCTACTCACATCCTTTCATTGTATTGATAAACTTATCGAACAGATATCTGCTGTCCTGCGGACCCGGCGCACTCTCCGGATGGTACTGAACGCTGAATACCTTGTCCTCGGCACATTCAACACCCTCTACAGTATTGTCCAAAAGGTTCACGTGGGTGATTGTCAGAGGTGTGCCTTCAATAGACTCGGGAACTACTGCGTAGCTGTGGTTCTGAGATGTTATCTCAACCTTGCCGTTGGTCAGATTCATTACCGGGTGATTGCCGCCTCTATGTCCGAATTTAAGCTTATATGTCTTAGCGCCATATGCTAGAGAAATCATCTGATGTCCGAGGCAGATGCCGAAGATAGGGTACTTGCCGCGGAGCTGCTTGATTGTCTCGATTACAGGCAGAACATCTTCAGGATCCCCAGGTCCATTGCTGAGGAAAATTCCGTCAGGATGCATGAATTCAATCTCTTCTGCTGTTGTGTCAAATGGCACCACAATAACATTGCAGCCAGCCTCGTTAAGGCGACGAACAATATTAAGCTTAATGCCGCAGTCAACAGCAACTACGTTATATTTAGCGTTAGCTGTACGTGAATACCAACGCTTGGTTGCACTAACTCGAGGGACCTGATCATGAGGGATTGGAGTTTCCTCTAATATTCTCATGGCCTCCTCAAGTGAAGTTGTTATGTCTGTAATCAAGACACGCTGACTACCTTTATCACGAATGCATCTTGTCAGCTGACGTGTATCAACTCCTGATATTCCAGGAATACCGTGCTCTTCGAGAACTTCGTGAAGGGTCTTAGTGTATCTGAAGTTTGATGGGTTATCGTTGTAGTCATGAACTATAAGGCCCCCGATACCAGGGACCTTACATTCATAATCTTCATCTGTCATTCCATAATTACCGATAAGAGGGTAAGTCAGCACGACTGCCTGATCGGTATATGAAAGGTCGGAAACGATTTCCTGATATCCGACCATTGATGTATTAAAAACCAGTTCACACACCTTGTCATTTGTGGCACCAAAACCGTAACCTTCGTATTGAGTGCCGTCCTCCAAAACTATTTTTCGATTCTTATTTCTCATTTCTATACACCTAAATTCTATCCTATTCCTTCCGGATTAATAATTAACACAATCTGAATGTGTGAACTGGTAATGGGGTCAGACCCCATGCTATTTATGCACGCTTCTTGAAGATTGTCTGAACACCTTCTACAGCCAGAACCAGTGCCAAGATTACAAGAAGAACACCGATAACAATCTGTACGTATGGACCCCAGTCAGCGCCGCCAGCAGCGATAACGCCAAGCTGAGTCTTAGTATTAACGATCAGTGAAGCGATTGTTACGCATAACATGAAGAACATTGGAATAACTGTCATGATATTCTTCTTGCCAGCGTTAGCAAGCCATGCTGATACTGCCAGCAGACCCAGTGCTGCGAGCAGCTGGTTTGCTGATCCGAACAGTGCCCAGATCTTCATGTATCCTGTGAAGCCGAGGAGAATACCAAGAGCTACTGTCAGGATTGTTGCGAAGTATGGGTTAACCAGAATCTTCTTGATTCCAGTAACGTTTGATGGGGTTTCGCCTGCTGCAGAGTCAAGCCAGAATTCCTGGAACATGAATCTTGCAAGTCTTGTTGCTGTATCAAGTGATGTCAGGCAGAATGCTGAATATGTAAGTACGAGGAGAGTGAACAGTACAGTGTACATTCCGCTACCTACGCCACCAGCAACGCTTGATGCCATGCCTGCGATACCACCAGCGAAGATGCTTGTTGCACCCTGGAGAGGTACTTCAGCAGTTGCATTGTATGAGAATGCGAATGCTACTGCGCAGATTGTCAGGATTGCCAGAACGCATTCCAGAAGCATGCCGCCGTATGCGATTGGCTTAGCATCTGATATCTTGTTCAGCTGTTTAGCAGTTGTACCTGATGAAACCAGTGAGTGGAAGCCTGAGCAAGCGCCGCATGCGATAGTTGTGAACAGTACAGGGAATACTGGAGTTACGCATTCGTCTGACTGTACCAGTGGCAGTGCGTCCATTGATGGGTGACCTGCGAATACTGCGAATACAGCAATGGCCAGCATTGCGTAGAGCAGGAATGATGACAGATAGTCACGAGGCTGCAGGAGAATCCATACAGGAGTTACTGATGCTACTGAGATATAAATACCAACGATAATCATCCATACACCGTATGTGAAGTACAGTGGGTGGAAGTTCATGCCGATAATCATGCAGAGTGCGATGGCTACGATTCCCAGAATTGTTGATACTCCAATAGGAGCGTTTCTTCTGTGTACGAGAGCACCGAAGATAACTGCTACTACGATGAACAGAAGTGAAACCATTGCTACTGATGCGTTAGTTTCTGGTGCTGGTGCAGGATCGCCAGTTGATGTTGTTGTACCGAATGTACCAGCAACGATTGATGCGAACGCAGCAACTACCAGGATGAGAGTCAGATATGAGAAGATGATAAATAATCTCTTAGCTCTCTTACTCATGTTTGCTGAGATGATTTCGCCGATTGACTTACCGCCGTGCTTCAGTGATGCTACCAGAGCACCGAAGTCATGTACACCACCAACAAAAATACCACCGATGAGAATCCATAATGTACATGGAAGCCATCCGAAGCCCAGTGACAGTGCACTGATAGGACCTGTGATAGGGCCAGCGCCTGCGATTGATGAGAAGTGATGTCCCATTACAACAGGAGCCTTAGCTGGAACGTAGTCAACGCCACCATCATCAACTGTGTGAGCAGGAGTTGGTGTGTTGTCATCGTCCAGTCCCCATTTCTTGCAAAGATATCTTCCGTAGAGAAGGTATCCAGCTGCTAATGCAACTACTGCAATGATAAGAAGTAATACCGTATTCATTTTTTCCTCCGAGAAAATCTTAATAACACTTACATGCCTTAGAACAGCTCATTAATATACTCGGCTGTATCTTTAGCATATCTATTAGAAATAACGTACAATCCCTTCTGACCGAGGACGATACCAATGGTATGAACCTCAAGCCACCCCTTAAGTGAGAACATGAAACTTTTGCGGCGATTGCACTTACGTATTATCGCCTCTGCCTCCGGCGCAATCTCGTCGCATACGAAAACCGTTACTGCGCGGGTGCACATATGATGCTTTGCATGATCGATATCTAGCTTATCCAAAGCGTCCCGGTACGCGAACTCGACGTAGTCGCTGGCAAGATCGCTAGTCAGATGAGGAACGGAAATGAAGTAAACGTACTCATTGCTGTTCGCAGTCCATGTCTCTGCGCTGCGGATGAGCACGTAACCGCTTTCCGAGACGTGGTACTCTGCGGAAGCGACGATTCCGTCTTCCTGTCCTTCAACTGTTGCGATATTGTAATTTGTTCGATACCCCTCGAGAAGGGTATCGATTATTTGCTCTCGCGTTTTAGTCTGCATTTAATGCACTCCTTATAAACTCTCTGAACAGTGGATGTGCCTTGTTAGGTCTGCTCTTGAATTCTGGATGATACTGAACGCCAACGAAGTATTTGTTGGCTGGAATTTCAACTGCTTCAACGAGTCTGCCATCTGGGGATGTGCCAGCGATTTTCATTCCAGCTTCCTCAATCTTATCGCGGTAATCGTTGTTGAATTCGTATCTATGTCTGTGACGCTCTGAAATATCAGTTGCGTTGTAAGCGCTCTCCATGATTGTGCCGGATGTAATGTGGCATGGGTATGCGCCAAGTCTCATTGTGCCGCCCTTAGGAATATCACCGTACTGGTTCGGCATGAAGTCGATAACCTTGTGAGCGCACTCTTCATCAAATTCGCCAGAGTTGGCGTCCTTAAGTCCGAGAACATTGCGGGCGAATTCCATTACTGCAATCTGCATTCCAAGGCAAATGCCAAGGTATGGAATGTTGTTTTCTCTAGCGTACTGCGCTGCTCTGATTTTACCTTCTATCCCACGGTTGCCGAAGCCTCCTGGTACCAGTATTCCCTGAACGTCTCCGAGAAGTTCGCTTACTGTTTCGTCTGAAACTTCTTCGGAATCAATCCATTTGATGTCGATACGGCAACCGTTCTCATAACCGCCATGGCGCAAAGCTTCAGCGACTGATAAATATGCATCGTGAAGCTTAACGTATTTTCCTACCAGGGCGATCTTAACACACTTGGTTCTTGATTTGATCCTGTTGACCATAGCCACCCAGTCTTCCATGTCGCATGGGCCAGCGTTGATTCCCAGTTCGCGACATACGATCCATGAGAACTTGGACTGTTCCAGCATGAGTGGTGCCTCATAGAGAATTGGAAGAGTTGTGTTCTCAATAACGCAGTCTGGCTTAACGTTACAGAAGTGGGAAATCTTCTCTGCTATTGATGGATCAATTGGTTCGTCCGCACGCATTACGATAATGTCAGGGCTGATACCCAGTGCCTGCAGCTCCTTGACTGAGTGCTGAGTTGGCTTGGATTTGTGTTCGCCTGAACTCTTAAGGTATGGGACGAGAGTTACGTGAATGAACAGGCAGTTTTCTTTGCCCTGTTCCAGTGATACCTGTCTAATTGCTTCAAGGAAAGGCTGGCTTTCAATATCACCAACTGTTCCGCCGATTTCTGTGATGATTACGTCGGCATCGCTTGTTTTACCTACATTGTAGATAAATTCCTTGATTTCATTTGTAACGTGGGGGATGACCTGAACTGTGCTTCCGAGATAATCGCCGCGACGTTCCTTGTTAAGTACGTTCCAGTAAACCTTACCTGTTGTAAGATTGGAGTACTTGTTAAGGTTCTCGTCGATAAATCTCTCGTAGTGGCCCAGGTCAAGATCGGTTTCTGCACCGTCTTCAGTTACATACACTTCCCCATGCTGATAAGGGCTCATTGTGCCTGGGTCTACATTAATGTATGGATCCAGTTTCTGTGCAGCAACCTTAAGTCCTCTTGCCTTTAACAATCTCCCCAGCGAAGCGGCTGTAATGCCCTTGCCTAATCCTGATACAACTCCGCCTGTTACAAATATATATTTCTTCATCTTAACACCTCTTTTATTTTGTTCCGTCACTTCTGGTGTGACGTGCGGTTTGTGTGAACTGTCCCGCTCTCTTGCATGGGACGTAATTCTTTGCAAACAAAAAAGCACAAAAAATAAAAAAGATAAGGTATTCGGCGTTTGGAGTGAGAAGGATAACCTAGACCCCAACCACACCGTTTGCCGTCTTCCTTATTTCATTTATTCTTTGTGCACAATTATGATATGATTATACTACTGTGAAACGCCCCTGTCAATTAGGTTTTTCTTGTATATTTATCAGCGGGCACCCGTTCGGCCTCGGCCAACCCGCCAGTTTCACCGGCGCACCACTCACACATGTTGCAATTTTCACTTTACCGTTGACACAACTTATGTATTTCGTTCGGCCAACCCGCCAGTTTCACCGGCGCACTACCCACACATGTTGCAATTTTGGCTTTACCGTTGACACAACTTATGTATTTCGTTCGGCCAACCCGCCAGTTTCACCGGTGCACCACTCACACATGTTGCAATTTTCACTTTACCGTTGAAGACCAGTTTTGTTCCTTCAACGGTCGTTACCGCTTTGCAAAGGATAACGAGGACGTGCCGGTGAAACAATCACCTCAACTCAAATACGCGCTCTGTTTCCTTCAACGGTCGTCACCACTTTGCAAAGTATCTCGAGGGCGTCCCGGTGAAGCGGTACACGCAAAATAAAAAAGCGCCGCGTGAAGCGGCGCTGTGAGAATACTAATCTTACAGGAAGATGTACTTAGCAATGAACAGTACAGCCAGGACGTACATGAGTGGAGTAACTTCCTTAGCCTTACCGCAAGCAACCTTAAGTACAACGTATGAGATACAACCGATTGAGATACCTTCTGAAATGCTGTAGAACAGTGGCATTGCAATAATGCAAAGGTAGCAAGGGATTGCATCTGTCAGGTCGATCTTGTTGAAGTTCAGCTTAGCAATACCTTCGAACATGAGGAATCCAACCATTAAGAGAGCTGGAGCTGTTGCGAATGAAGGGATTGATGTGAACAGTGGTGCGAAGAGTACTGACAGAAGGAATAATCCACCAGTAACGATTGCAGTCAGACCAGTACGGCCGCCTGCAGCTACACCAGCAGCTGATTCAACGAATGTAGTTGTTGTTGATGTACCAAGTACAGCACCTGCTGAAGTTGCGATAGCGTCTGACAGAAGTGCAGGCTTGATCTGTGGCAGCTTGCCTTCTTCGTCCAGCATATCAGCCTTTGATGATACACCGATGAGTGTTCCGATAGTATCGAACAGGTCAACGAACAGGAATGAGAAGATAACTACGATGAAGTTGAAGATGCCAACGCCACTGAAGTCAAGCTTCAGACACTGTCCGAATGTATTACCCAGTGCTGAGAAGTCGAAGCTGATGATTGCTGATGGAAGCAGTGAATAGAAACCGTTCTCAACATCAACAGTATAGAGACCTACCAGCTGGCAAAGGATACCGATAACCCATGTTGCCAGGATACCAATGAGGATTGAACCTCTAATATTCTTAATATAAAGGATTGCAGTGATGAACAGTCCAACGATAGCCAGCAGTGCTGTGATACCAGCAGTGTGGAAGTTAGCTGTGAAGTTTGTAATCTCTACAAGTGTTGCACCATCAACGCAGATTCCAGCGTTCTGCAGACCGATGAATGCAATGAAGAGACCAATACCTACTGATACAGCAGTCTTCATGTTAAGTGGAATTGCATTGAAGATTGCTTCACGTACATTAGTAAGTGTAAGTAAGATGAAGATGAGACCTTCACAGAATACTGCGAACAGTGCAACCTGCCATGGAATTCCCATGCCAAGAACTACAGTGTAAGCAAGATATGCGTTAAGTCCCATACCTGCTGACAGTGCGAATGGCAGATTAGCCATCAATGCCATGCAGTATGTACCAATAAATGAAGCCAGAGCTGTAGCGATAAGAACAGCTGTTGGATCCATACCTGCAGCACCGAGGATGCTAGGGTTTACGGCCAGTATGTACGCCATAGTCATGAAGGTAGTAATACCGGCACCGACTTCAGTTCTTACAGAAGTGTTGTGCTCCTGTAACTTAAAAAACTTTTCCAATGTTCCTCTCCTTTTTTAACAATAATGCAAAATACATATATCCATATACTCGTCGATACTATTTGCCTTCGTACTGGACAACAGTCTCAACGTTATATTTGCTTAAGACCTCTCGGCCGTTAAGTCCCTTTAATTCAAGAAGACATACCATGCTTACTACTTCAGCACCAAGTTCCTCGATAAGCTCAGCAGCAGCCTTAATAGTGCCGCCAGTAGCAATCAGATCGTCCACGATTACAACCTTCTCACCAGGCTTAATATCGTCCTTATGAACTTCGATCTCTGCGCTGCCGTATTCCAGATCGTACTTAAGACCAACAGTTTCTCTTGGCAGCTTACCCTTCTTACGAACCAGAACGAATGGCTTGTCCAGATTGTAAGCAATCGGCATACCCAGCAGGAAACCTCTTGATTCCAGACCAACGATTCTGTCATATTCCAGACCTTCAATCTTAGCCTGCATTTCATCGATAGCAAGTCTCAGGCCATCAGCGTCGTTAAGTACGCTTGTGATGTCTCTAAAAATAATACCTGGTTCCGGGAAATCCGGGATGTTTGTAATGTAATCCTGTACCTTCTTCATGTCTTCTTCACGCTCCTAAAAAGATAAAGAAGGCTACTCGGAAGTAGCCTTCTAGGGTTCCTTATAATGTAATTTTATTTGTAAAGGTCTCTCTTGTCAACAACTCTCTTAGCCTTACCTTCTGAACGAGGAATTGTCATTGGAGCAACAACCTGTACGTCTACCTTGATACCCAGCATTGACTTGAGGCCAGCAACGATCTTAGCTTCTCTTTCGTAAGTTGGGATGTTGTTTGCTTCTGCCATTTCTGGAGTAAGTTCAACCTGAACTTCGATAGTGTCCTTAGTACCGATTCTGTCAACTACGATCTGGTAGTTAGCCTGATAACCCTGCTGGAACAGAACCTGTTCGATCTGTGATGGCCATACGTTAACGCCCTTAACAACCATCATGTCATCAGCTCTACCCATTGGCTTATGCATTCTTACGTGAGTTCTACCGCAAGCGCACTTTTCTCTCTTCAGGTAGCAAAGGTCTCTAGTTCTATATCTCATAAGTGGGAATGCCTTCTTGTCCAGGCAAGTGAATACCAGTTCACCAACTTCGCCGTCAGGAAGTACTTCGCCAGTTTCTGAGTTGATGATTTCAGGAATGAAGTAGTCTTCCTGAATGTGCATACCGCTCTGGTCTTCGCATTCGAATGATACGCCAGGGCCGCAAGTCTCTGTGAGACCATAGATGTCATATGCCTTGATACCGAGAGTGTTCTCGATGTCTCTTCTCATTTCTTCTGTCCAAGGTTCAGCACCAAAGATACCAGCCTTCAGCTTAAGCTTGTCCTTGAGGCCTCTCTTAGTGATTGTTTCACCAAGGTTAGCTGCGTATGAAGGTGTGCAGCAGATGATAGTTGAGCCCAGGTCTTCCATGAACTGGAGCTGTCTGTCAGTGTTACCTGATGACATAGGCAGAGTCAGTGAACCAACCATGTGTGAACCACCGTTGAGTCCAGGGCCGCCTGTGAACAGACCGTAACCATAGCATACGTGTACAACGTCTTCGTTAGTACCGCCAGCAGCTACGATAGCTCTAGCACAGCAAGTGTCCCAAATATCGATATCGTCCTGTGTATAGAAAGCAACTACTCTCTTACCAGTTGTCCCTGATGTTGACTGAATTCTTACGCAGTCGCTCATTGGTACTGAAACATATCCGTATGGATATGCATCCTTAAGGTCGTCCTTAGTGATAAAAGGCAGCTTGCTTAAGTCGTCATAACCCTTGATGTCGTCTGGAGTTACACCAGCTTCGTCCATCTTAGCTCTGTATGGTGCGCAGTTAGCATATACGTGCTTAACCTGTTCTACCAGTTTCTTGCTCTGAAGTTCTCTTAACTCAGGAATCGGCATAGTTTCGATTTCTGGCTGAAAATAATTACCCATATTAATCTCCTTTAACTTATATCAGTAACCGCAAGTATACCAGGCTGCGGTGTGATTTAATTATATATAAACATGAAAGATTATGCAATTCTAAACAAAGAATAAGGGGTGTTTTATGTGTAATTTAACAAGATTTGTGCTATAGTTAGTGTAG
>JAGHTQ010000033.1 GCA_018065295.1 Candidatus Colimonas fimequi
CTTATATCGTTAATCTCGATAATCTTTTTTCCCAGTCTAGAACTAATAGTTCCAATCTCAAGCTGAGGATTATCAAAGGTCTGTTTACCATCTTCGAGTTCGTGGAATCTCTGGATTCTGCCCTTGGCCTTAGTAGTTCTAGCAGGTGCAGACCATCTTATCCATCTAAGTTCCTTCTTGTAGATAGCGGCACGCTTACGCTCAGTAGCCATGGCCATCTGAAGTCTCTCCGACTTAGCAACAAGATACTTGTCGTAGTTGCCCTCGTAAGTTACCAGCTTGCCCTTCTCTATTTCGCAAATTCTGTCTGCAACACGCTCCAGGAAATATCTATCGTGAGTGATCATGAATACTGCGCCCTTGTAATCGATGAGGCGTTCTTCCATCCACTCGATGATATCGTTATCCATGTGGTTTGTAGGCTCATCAAGAACAAGGAGATTGCTGTTACCAGCGAAAACCGCTGCAATTGCAACCTTCTTACGCTGTCCACCGGACAGCTGGCCCATCTTCTTGTCGTAGTCTTCCAGGTTCATTTTGCTTAAAAATGACTTGCAGACGTACTCTTCGACACCTGCTCCCGCATACTCCATAACCTGCTCAGTTACAGTCTTATCAGGATCATAGTCAGGGTTCTGTGGCAGGTAGCCAACTCTCAGATCGTTGCTTCTAGAGATCTCGCCATCGTCTGGCTCCAGCGCACCAGCAATTATCTTCAAAAGAGTGGACTTGCCACTGCCATTGACACCGACAAGTCCAGTTTTTTCGCCTTCGTGGATTATTAAATTAATGTCAGTGAGAAGTGTCTTCTCAGTGAAGCTTCTGCTTATGTGTCTTAATGTCAGCAGATCCATTAACTAGTCCTTTCTTATGACAGAGTGTTAACCAGGTTATACATATCCATGTTAAAGTCTCTCTTAAGCTGAAGTGCTTCTTCCAGATCGATTGCTACGATTTCGCCCTCGCAAATACCGATTGCCTTGCTTGGTTCGTCATCGTATAACAGCTTAACAGCCTTAGCGCCTGTCATTGCAGCCAGGATTCTATCATTACCTGTTGGAGTGCCGCCTCTCTGAATGTGTCCTGGAATGACAACTCTTGCTTCCTTACCAGTAATGCTCTGAATTATATCAGCCAGTTCCTGTGTAGGAATATCAACGCCTTCAGCCTTGAGGATAATGTTGTGAAGCTTACCCTCTTCGTGTCCCTGGAGCACGTGTCTGCATACAGCATTAACGTCAGGTTCAACTTCAGGTACGAGAATTGAATCTGCACCACCTGCAAGACCAGCATAAAGTGCCAGGTCGCCGCAGCGTCTACCCATGATTTCGATAATGGATGTTCTGTCGTGTGATGAAGACGTATCTCTAATCTTTGAAATCAGGTCCAGAATAGTGTTAAGAGTTGTATCAAAACCGATTGTGTAATCAGTATATCCCAGGTCATTATCGATAGTGCCTGGAAGACCCATTACAGTGATTCCTCTCTTGCTAAGTTCAAGGGCTCCCTTAAGTGATCCGTCGCCACCGATTACAATAAGGCCTTCGATTTCAAAAGTCTTAAGGATATCAACAGCGTGATTAACGCCTTCTTCTGTCTTAAATCTTTCGCTTCTAGCAGTTCTCAGGATAGTGCCGCCTCTCTGGAGAATATCTCCAACACTTCTCCAGTCCATCTTATGGATGTCTCCTTCCAGAAGGCCTTCGTATCCTCTCTTGATACCATACACTTCCATACCCATGCTCAATGCCTGTCTAACAACAGCTCTAATAGCTGCGTTCATGCCGGGAGCATCGCCACCGCTAGTTAATACACCAATTCTTTTCATTTTTATTCACCCTCCTATCCTTTATAGTTTGATTCGCCTACAACGGATATTATCATCTTCCTGAAGCTGTCATCTGCGCTTACCCAAAGGTTCTCTTCTGTTCTAAAAGATCCCCCCTGTGGCAGGTAAACGATAGCCTGACATTTACCCGGATGTCTCAGCATTACTGCCTTGAGCTGCTCCAGTACTGCAGGAACATTGTCAGCCTTATCGGCTGGAATCCTTATTTTAACAAGGCCTTCTGGCTGCACCGCGGATGCAACCGGCTCCTTCTTAGGAGCGGGAGCACGGTCATAAGCGGGAGCACCGCCACCTCTATTATCTCTGTTTCTTCCTCCTGAACCAATCTCGTTTGCTATCTTAAGGTCAACGATATTGTCAGCAAGGAGCTTAGGAAGCTCCCCTTCTTTGAAGTTAATAGTTCCTGATACGCCGATGATCGAATCCTCTTTAATCAGATCCGCACACTTCTCATATACGTTAGGGAATACCACGACTTCAACGTTGCCATAAAGGTCTTCCATGTCAACAAAGGCCATCATCTTATTACTCTTGGTAATGAGATTCTTCTTGGCAGTGATGATACCCGCCATCTTAGCCTTCATGCCGTCTTCGATGTTGGAGTTATTAGCTCCGTTCTCTTCATCTTCAAGAACTTCTGCCAGATCCTGAGCAGTAACCGATGTAAGTCTCTTAATCTTATCCTCATACTCACGCAAAGGATGATCGGACAGATACACACCCAGCATCTCCTTCTCCATAGCCATGAGAAGGTCCTTGTCGAAATTCTTCACATCTGGCAGCCTGTTCATGGATCTTGTCTCTTCCATGGTCTCTGCAGCCAGCTGGAACAGGGACATCTGTCCCTCAATATTTCTCTTGGCGTTACTCTGAGCCGACTCGATGAGACTCTCATATACGCCAATCATTGCTGCTCTGTTCTCGTTAAGACTATCCAGGGCGCCTGCGCGGATCATGCTCTCCATCGCCTTCTTGTTCATGCGATGGATGTCCACGTTCTCAATCATTCTGAAGATATCAGGGAATGGACCCTTCTCTTCTCTTGCCTCGATAATCGCATCGATTACCTGCTCGCCAACGTTCTTGATGCCGAGAAGACCGAATCTGATCTTGCCATCTTCTACGCTGAAGCGCTTCTGACTCTTATTAACATCTGGTGGGAGCACTTCAATACCCATCTCTGTACAGTTTCTCATGTAGTTTGAAATGGATGCTGAATCTCCCATGACACTTGTCATAAGAGCAGCCATGTATTCAACCGGATAGTGAACCTTCAGATATCCAGTCTCATAGGCAACTACTGCGTACGCAGCAGCGTGGGATTTGTTAAATGCGTATTCAGCGAAGCTTACCATGGAGTTGAAGATTTCTTCTGCAGCTTCCTTAGGTACGCCGTTTCTAACGCATCCAGCAATCTCAACATTGCCGTCATCGTCTAACTTACCGTTAATGAAATACTCCTTCTCCTGGAGCATGACGTCCATCTTCTTCTTACTCATGGCACGTCTTACAAGGTCTGAACGGCCATATGAATATCCGCCCAGATCTCTTACAATCTGCATTACCTGTTCCTGGTATACCATGCAGCCGTAAGTAACGCCAAGAATTGGCTCAAGGCTTTTATCGATATACTGAATATTATCAGGATGCTTCTTGTTATCAATGTATGTAGGAATCGATGCCATAGGGCCAGGTCTATAAAGGGAAATACCCGCTACAACATCTTCGAAGCAGTCAGGCTTCAGGTTCTTCATGAATGAAGTCATACCACCCGCTTCAAGCTGGAATATACCCTGAGTATTACCCTTGGCAATAGCCTCATATACCTTAGGATCATCGTAATCCATCTTAGAGAAATCGATCTTCACACCGTGGTTCTCTTCAATCATCTTCAGTGCGTCTCTGATTGTAGTCAGGTTTCGCAGACCCAGGAAGTCCATCTTGAGAAGACCAAGTTCCTCAATTGTCGTCATGTTAAACTGAGTAGCCAGTCCCTTATCACCCATATACAAAGGAACGTACTCATCTACTGCAGCCTTTGAAATTACAACGCCTGCCGCATGTGTTGATGCATGTCTAGGCATGCCTTCAATTGACTTGGCAGTGTCGATAACCTTGCGTGCAGTCTCGTCACTCTCATAGAGCGTCTTAAAATCAGGACTTGCTTCCATAGCCTTATCAAGAGTCATCTTGAGGGCATTAGGAATCGCCTTGGCAATGGCGTCAGTCTCTGAATAACTCACGTTAAGTACGCGGCCAACGTCACGAACGGCCTGCTTGGCCTTCATTGTACCGAAGGTAACAATCTGTGAAACGTTGTCGCTGCCATATTTGCGCGTAACATAGTCGATAACCTCACCACGTCTCTCCGCGCAAAAGTCTATATCGATATCAGGCATGCTGACTCTCTCAGGATTAAGGAATCGTTCGAAAATCAGACTGTATTTAATCGGATCTATATCCGTAATTCGCAAAGTGTACGCTACGATACTACCTGCAGCAGAACCTCTGCCAGGGCCAACCATGATGTTCTGGCTCTTAGCATAATTGATGAAGTCCCAAACGATAAGGAAGTATTCAACGTAGCCCATGTTCTCGATGGTTGTAAGTTCGTAGTCCAGTCTATCTGAAAGTGCCTTCCAGTCATCGCCAGTGGCATTAGGATAACGCTCCTTAAGGCCGTCACTGCAAAGCTTGCGCAAGTACTCTCTATTATTGAATCCTTCTGGTGGTACGAATTCAGGCAGATGCAGTTCACCGAAGGTGAATGTAACATCGCACTGGTCCGCAATCTTAGCTGTGTTGTCCACAGCTTCAGGAATATTGGCGAAAATCTTTCTCATCTCCGCTTCTGACTTGAGATAGAACTGGTCGTTACTGAATCTCATTCTATCTGGCTCGTCAACGGTAGTACCCATCTGAATACACATGAGTACGTCCTGTGAGAATGCGTCTTCCTGTCTAACGTAGTGAACGTCGTTTGTCGCAACAAAAGGAATGCCTGTCTCTGCGTGGATTCTCTTCATATCCGGGAGAATTCTAGCTTCTTCTTCAAGGCCCTGATCCTGAAGTTCAAGATAGAAGTTGCCCTTGCCGAAGATGCTCTCCATCTTAACAGCCTCTTCCTTAGCGCTCTTATAGTCACCATTGAGAAGATGATTCTGCACCTTACCTGCAAGACATGCACTTAATGCAATAATGCCTTCGCTGTACTGGGACAGAACTTCTTCGTCAATTCTTGGTTTATAGTAAAATCCGTTTCTATAGCCTTCAGATACGATCTTCATCAGGTTCTGGTAGCCCTGGTTATTCTTAGCAAGAAGAACCAGATGTCCCATTCTCTTATCCTTATCGGCGTCCTTATCGAATCTAGTTCTAGCCGCTGTATATACTTCGCATCCGATAATCGGCTTGATGCCCTGCTTGTGGCACTCCCTATAGAAATCAATGACACCAAACATTACACCATGGTCAGTGATTGCAAGGGATTCCATGCCCAGCTCCTTGGCATGCGCAACAAGATCCTTGATACGTGATGCGCCATCAAGCAAGCTGTACTCAGTATGAACATGTAAATGTGTGAATGCCATCTTGTACCTCCTATACTCATACATAGTTATCATATCACAAACAGGCGCCGGCTGCACGATGAGAGACCATTTTTGAATGTGTTTTTTATATGTGTTTTTTATGTAATTTACACCTAGTACGTTGTAATTTTATGGACTCAATTTATAATATAATCAACGGGATAGATTAAATAGGAGATGAGAAAATGAAGAAGATAATCGTATCATTTTGCGTATTAATACTGGTACTTGCCGCAGCCTTCGGCGGACTTCTGTTCGCCTACACACAGAGCGATGACTACACCAGCGACAAGTTCCCTGCAAACTACAAGATCAACGGAATTGACGTCTCTGGACAGACATATGATGAGGCAAGAAAGACACTGGCAGATCAGTGGAATCATCAAACTTTTCACGTTACTGACGAGAGCGGCAATGACCTGGTTACTTTCACTAACTTCGGCTGCACTTATAACATTGCAGGCTCCCTGGAGAAGGTTAAGCACGACAATCTGCTCATGTCAGCTCTCAACCATTATTCCAAGGCACCAGTTGATGCTGACATGAAGATGGCTGTTAAGACATGCAGCAACGAGTTCCGCAAGAAGCTGATGAACTCAGACTTCCTCAATCAGGATTCAGTAACTGAAACTGTGGACGCATACGTTGATGTTACCGACCCTGCATTCCCTATCGTTAAGGAAGTTTACGGTACTAAGATCGATGGCGAGAAGTTCTTCGACAAGGTAGTTCGCAACATTTCTGCTGGTACTCTCAAAATGACATTTAATCCAGAAGAATTCTACGAGCAGCCTAAGGTTCTCTCAGATGACGAGACCCTTCTTGCATATCAGAAGTTCTGTCAGGAGAAGTTGAATCAGAAGATTACATACGATATCGGTGATGAGTCATTCACAATCAACAAGGAAGACCTGGCTAGCATGTACGCTACTGATGGTTCCGGCAATCCTAATGAAGAAGGCATTGAGGAATTCGTAGCACGTCTTGCCAAGACTTACGATAACGTTGGTGCTGAGAGAACGATCACTACCCTTCGCGACAAGAAGGTTACTATCAAGGGCGGTACCGAAGGCTGGAAGATTGACCAGGATGCAGAGGCTGAGCAGCTGGCCAAGGATCTGACTGATGGCGAAGATGTAACTCGCAAGCCTAAATATAGTCAGGAAGGCTACGGTGATTACACAAGAACAGTTGGCGACACTTACATCGACGTTGACTTCACTAAGCAGGAAGTTTACGTATTCATCAGGGGCAAGGACAAGTTCCACTGCAAGGTTGTTACTGGCGACAAATCCAAGGGCAAGTCAACTCCCGAAGGTCTCTGGTACGTTAAGAACAAGCTGAGAGATGTTACAATGCGCGGCACTAATGCTGACGGCTCCAAGTACGAAGTTCCAGCTCTCTACTGGATGGGAATAACCCCTAACGGCATCGGATTCCACGACTCCAACTGGAGAACCGAATTCGGCGGCGACATCTGGAAGACTAATGGCTCCCACGGCTGCATCAACATGCCTAAGGATAAGATTCCTGATATGTTCAAGATCGTTAAGGTTGGAATGCCAGTGCTCATGCATAACTAATAAAATCAACATTTATTTAAAGCACATAGTGAACTCATTGCGTGCTTTTTTTTTGTTTGATTTGGGGGGCGTGGGGATGGGACTGGTATTCCGCTGATGTCCTCGGGTTGGAGCCCCACACCAGGCCCATCCGCGCGCCCCCATTCCAAACAACAAAATATACTCAATGAATTTTCAACGCTTTAAATATTCTATTTTTATTATTTAGAATATTA
>JAGHTQ010000156.1 GCA_018065295.1 Candidatus Colimonas fimequi
AAGTTCCCAGAAGCTACATTCGTAGCAGGCAAGAAGCCTTGGGGCGTTTGCCAGGACTTCGACACTAAGGTTGACCTGTTCATACCAAGTGCAATGCAGAACGACGTTCATATGGAACATGCTAAGCAGATCGTTGAATCAGGCTGCAAGTTCTACTGCGAAGGCGCTAACATGCCTACAACAAACGATGCTCTTGAATATCTGATCGAAAACATGACAGCTGTAGGTCCTTCTAAGGCTGCAAACGCTGGTGGCGTTGCTACTTCAGCAATCGAAATGGGTCAGAACTCAGGCCACGCTGTATATGACCTCGAAAAAGTTTATGCACAGCTCCACGACATCATGAAGAACATCTACAAGGCTTGCGCAGACGCTGGTGAAAAGTACTATGGCGACAGAAACGCTATCGTTAAGGGTGCTAACATCGCTGGTTTCGAGAAGGTTGCAGACGCTATGATGGCACAGGGTTTAGTTTAATCTAATTCCTAATAACCAATAGAAATAATTAAGGGCATTCCATTTGGAATGCCCTTTTTATGTCCTCATATATTTATCAGCAAAAACTAAAATTGCGACCCAGATGGTCGCAACTTCAGTGTGTTAAGATTTATGAAAAGGAAAGCTTGTCATAAGTATGACGCTTTACTTCCGATGTGTATGCATTTTGTGTGTATGCCTATATTACTCCTTATTAATGGAGTAGTCAACAAAATAATTCAAAAACGAATAAAGTACTTTCGTATATAAACATTTTGAATTTTATATGCTTGAAATGAAATACTCAATTGCAAGTTCAACTTCAAAAGTACCCGTCTTAACGTTCCTATCAATAGCATATGCCCCTGTAAGTATATGCTTCAGGCTGGCAATGCTGTACTTCCTACCCATTGCAATTGCTTTCTTAACCTTAAACTCGCTCTTATTGTTTGTCATCTTGCAAACATCTCTAAGGCCATATCCAGCCTCTGTTAACTCCTTAGCCATCAGAACCAGCTCTAACTGACCGATAATCATTGACTGAATGAGGAATCCATTCATTTTCGCATCAAAAAGGTTGTGCACCATGAGCAGTGCATCCCCCTTCCTGTTCTGACCAACGGCATCTAGAAGGGCGAAGATGTTATTCTCAGGGTTGCTGGTAATTACCGCCCTCACATCTTCTACTGTAATCTCTGGTCCCACAGAATAAGCGGCCAGCTTTCTCAGATCATTATCAAGATTATATAGAGTGTACTCAACGTATTTGTTACCATAGCCGGACTCAGAAACGAAAGCATTAACAACAGAAGGTCTATACTGTCTTCCCGTTGCTCTCAGTCTTTTATCGATAAAACCTCTCAGCATTCCATCATCCAAAGGCTGGAAGTCATAGACCTTACCATACGCGCCTACGGCTGCCCTTGCCTTCGGCGCCTTCTTGCCACCTTCTACTTCACCTGAAGTGAACATGAGAAGAGTTGTCTCAGGCACCTGAGCTAGATAATCTGCCAGTCTATCGATATCCTTATCACTGATGCCACGAACGTTCTTACCATCCGCTGGAGTGAAATCAGGAACGAATACTACCTTTCTCTCAGACATGAAGCTCATTGTTTCGCAGGCTTCCATAATGCTATCCACATTAAGAGAATCCCCTTCTATTGTCACCAGATCCATAGCCTCGGTAACGGGATTAACGTACTTCTTAATGAGACGGTCCGCATAGAACTTCACCAGATATTTCTCTGGACCACAAAGCAGAACGACGTTAGCAATCTTATCGCCCTTAAGGTCCACTTCAATCTGTTTGAAGGCATGTTGTTCAGTTTTTTTATTCATATATGCCATAATAAAAAACCTCGCTGAAACATTATACCTTTTTGCTCACCTGTTTTCAATCATATGAACCTGACCAATAATCTGCCCCTTGCGTACGTCAAGCCCAATGGCCCCCATGAGATCATTTCGCATCACAGGAATGCCTCTTGCCTCTAATCCATCCAATACTTCACTTGTTGGATGGCCATAATTGTTCTTGCCAACCTGAATAACTGCCATCTCAGGTTTTACTGCGTCCATGAAACTATCAGACCAGCTATATCTGCTGCCGTGATGAGCCACTTTGAGAACAGATGCACTGGCAGATTCACCCTTTGCATTAATCATCATCTCCTCGCACTCAGCATCAACATCACCAGTCACAAGCACATCAACGTCGTTAACTGTAACCTTTATGATAAGACTGATTTCATTCTCATCAGTCTCACTGGTTATACTTCGTTTATACTCACTCACGCTCTTTTTCTCCGGCCAAAGGATATCCGCACGTGCACCCTTCCCCAAGTTCAGTTTATCTCCACCTCCAACGTAAATTACATCTTCACGTTTAAGTCCAGTGTCAGCCAGTATTTCATCTTCAAACATCTGGTTTCCTTCATAAACGATAAGTTTATCAACCATCCCTTCTTTGCAAAGTTCTATGATCCCCTGATAATGATCAGTATGCAAATGTGTGACCATAGCACCGTCTATATGAGAAACTCCATTTTTGAGAAGATATGGCCTCAGTGTCTTCTTTCCTACCTGGTAGTTTTCGCTACCGCCACCATCCATAAGATAGTTCTTATTATCCTCCGTTTTGATATGAACACAGTCCCC
>JAGHTQ010000223.1 GCA_018065295.1 Candidatus Colimonas fimequi
GAACCAGTAACAATTCCTATGGTATTCATGACATATGCCAACGTTGTTTACTCATATGGCTCAGAGAAGTTTATTTCAACTTGTCAGGAAATCGGCATCGATGGCCTTATCCTGCCTGATCTGCCATTTGAAGAAAAGGAAGAGTTCATTGACCTTTGTCATAAATATGATGTGGACCTGATTTCACTTATCGCACCTACATCAGAAAACAGAATCTCAATGATCGCTAAAGAAGCAGAAGGATTTATCTATCTGGTTTCAAGCCTTGGAGTAACTGGCACAAGAACTGAGATCAAGACTGACCTTCAGGCTATTGCTGATGTTGTTCGTGAGAATACTGACGTTCCATGTGCTATTGGATTCGGTATTTCAACACCTGAGCAGGCAGCGAAGATGGCAGCTATAGCAGATGGCGCTATCGTTGGCTCAGCAATTATCAAGATTCTCGCCCAGTATGGCAAGGACGCACCTAAGCACATTGGCGAATACGTTAAGTCAATGAAGGATGCCGTTCGCGATTTATAGGCGAAAATAATAGGTTAATACGAAGTTTAAAAATTATTAAAGGTAGGCATAAAGTCTACCTTTTTTTATTGCACGTGTTAGGAAAGGGGATATAATATAAACATAGGGATTATACGTATGAACGTAATGGAGACAAACGTTAACGATAAGTAATTAGAACTAAAATGTGGAGGAAAAAATGAAGAAATTATTGGCACTCTTACTTTCAATCGTTATGGTTATGGCTTTCGCTACAGGCTGCGGTGCTAATACAGCTAGCGAAGGTGAAGAATTCACTGCTAATGAAGGCGGAGTAGAGATGACTCCAGCTCAGCAGATTTCATGTCATACATGGTCAAATGCTGATATGAGTCTGTATATCAGAGTTAACTCAAGCAAGACATATCAGTTCTTCGATAAGGATTGCAACACAGATGGTAAGCTTTATTTCTGGGATTACCTTGAAGGTAGCGATGATACAATCGTTCTGCACAATGAATTTGGCGGCGAAGAAATGACACTTACATTTGGTGGTTCAGAAGAAGAATGCTTCTGCACTGACGGAGATGGCAACGAATACCCAATTTGCAATGATGCAATGAATGGTACATACAATGCAGATATCAACCAGTCTTCTCTTGAAGATGGCCAGCTTGAAATCTTCGCACATCAGGGTTATTACTTAAGCAACTGGCAGGTTGAAGATCTGAAGGAAGGCTCAGTTATCAACAATACTGACATGGGATTCATGGAAATCAAGGTTGAATCAATCGAGAAGAAGGACGATGGCTACTATGTAGTAAATGGCAATATGGACCTTACTCAGACAGACGATGGTAGCTTCTGGATTCTCTCAGGTGGTGAAGCTGATGATGCAACACAGGTTGACAGCGTTGGTTATGCTATTATCGACGAAGATACTGAATTTGTAGATACACTCGATAATGGCGCACATGCTTCAATCGAAGAATGCATTAAGGCAAATGAATATGTTGGAGCATTCGTAACTGTTGAAAACTTCAAGGTAAAGAAGATCGAAGTTCTCGAGAAGAAGTAGAAAGTAAAAAGGAATAGGAAAGATAGCAATGAAAAAGAGAGTGGATTTCCACTCTCTTTTGTTTTATAGAAGTTGCTTCCAATTTGTCAGATTGTCCATATCTGTCACGTCTTCAATGACAGGCAAAATCAGCTCGGTAACGAACATCTGTGGGTTTCTGACGGAGTAAATGTCAAGAACATGACGCTCGATGCTGTCGCCTCTCAGCTGGAAATTGTGCTTATCTGCCCAGACGATCATCTTCTCATAAAGCTGGTTGATATCTTCTGGTGGCCCGATGTGGTATGCGCTGATTGCGTTAAAGCCACCGAAATTCATCGTGTTTGTGACACTGGAACTGTTCTCGTACATGAGCTGAATAATCATCTCAGACTTATGAGTGCCTGCCAGTTTATCTGCAAAGGATTCATAGTACAGGTTGAATGCGCCGCCAACGTCTGTCATGGAATGGCCGTCCTGCTTGGATTCTGTGTAATATTCTATCTCAATGTGTATTTCTGAATTGGACTCTCCCTGAACTCTGTCACGCTTATAGTAGAAGCAAAGGGTTTCAGGTATATATTTTATGGTTGGTGCGAATGCAGGGTGCTTAAGGACCTGCTTGCCTTCCATGAGAAGGGCACACCAGCCCTTAAGACTCTCAAGTCGCTGGTAATAACGCTCAATGTCCTTGCCCGTTTCTTCTATTTTCTCCATGAACAGAGCCTGGAATGCGTCAATGTCGTCGTTAAGAAGAATAGACTTAATCTGTTCAAGAGAAAATCCCTGGTCGAGAAAATATCTTATAGCCTGAACGTTTCTTAAAGTTGAAATTGAATAATATCTATAATGACTCTCTTCAGATATCTTATCTGGTTTAATGATGCCAAGCTCTTCATAGTATCTGAGCATACGCTGTGAAACGTCGCAAATCTTGCTTGCCTGGCCTATGGAGTACAGCTTATCTTCCACTATTTTCGCCTCCGCAAATGTACTTAATTATCCGTATTATATCATCAACCTATTAAAATAGTATATATTAATCAAAATAAATATTATGGGACAATAT
>JAGHTQ010000234.1 GCA_018065295.1 Candidatus Colimonas fimequi
GAACTGAGTAGTTAGGGATGTCGATATCGATGATGTCGCCGTCCTTAACCAGCCCGATGATGCCGCCGTCCATAGCTTCTGGGCAAACGTGACCGATTGATGCGCCACGTGATGCGCCTGAGAATCTACCGTCAGTGATCAGGGCAACAGTCTTGTCCAGCTTCATGCCAGCCAGTGCTGATGTTGGGTTGAGCATTTCTCTCATACCAGGACCACCCTTAGGGCCTTCGTATCTGATAACAACTACGTCACCGTCAACGATCTGTCCTTCGTAGATTGAAGCGATAGCTTCTTCTTCTGAGTCGAATACTCTAGCAGGACCTGAGTGCTTAAGCATTGTAGGGTCAACTGCACTTCTCTTAACTACGCAGCCGTCTTCTGCCAGGTTACCGAAGAGGATAGCCAGGCCGCCGGTTGCTGTATAAGGATCGTCGATAGGTCTGATAGCGTTAGTGTCTGAAATCATACGACCTTCGATGTTTTCGCCAACTGTCTTGCCAGTTACTGTGATTGCACTTGTGTCCAGCAGACCCTTTGAAGCCAGCTGAGCCATAACAGCAGGAACGCCGCCAGCGTTGTTCAGGTCGTGCATGTGAGTGCCGCCAGCAGGAGCCAGGTGGCAAAGGTTTGGAGTTACTTCACTGATTTCGTTGAAAGTATGCAGATCAACGTTAACGCCAGCTTCGTTAGCGATAGCCAGCAGGTGAAGTACGCTGTTTGATGAGCAGCCCAGAGCCATGTCAGTTGTGATGGCGTTTCTGATGCTCTTCTCATTGATAATATCTCTTGCAGTGATGCCTCTGTCGACCATCTCCATGATCTGCATGCCGGCATGCTTAGCAAGCATAATTCTGTTGCTGTGAACTGCAGGAATGCTTCCGTTGCCAGGAAGTGCGATGCCGATAGCTTCGCAAAGGCAGTTCATTGAGTTAGCAGTGTACATGCCTGAGCATGAACCGCAGCCTGGGCATACATTCTGTTCGTATTCCAGAAGGCCTGCGTCGTCGATGATGCCAGCTTTGTGAGCGCCAACAGCCTCGAACATCTTACTCAGTGATGTTTCAACGCCGCCAACCAGACCGCTCATCATAGGACCACCTGAGCAAACTACTGCAGGAATGTCCATTCTTACTGCTGCCATAACCATACCAGGTACGATCTTGTCGCAGTTAGGAACCAGAACTGCACCGTCAAGTGCATGAGCCTTAATCATTGTTTCAACTGAGTCTGCGATGAGTTCACGGCTTGCCAGTGAATACTTCATGCCGATGTGACCCATTGCGATACCGTCGCAAACGCCGATAGCAGGAACCATAACTGGAGTACCGCCAGCCATTCTGATGCCAGCCTTAACTGCTTCTGTGATCTTATCAAGGTGCATATGACCAGGAACGATTTCACTGTGCGCTGAAACTACAGCGATAAGTGGACGTTCCAGTTCTTCCTTAGTGTAACCCATAGCGTAAAAGAGTGATCTTGCTGGAGCCTTCTCAACGCCATTCATTACCTGATTCTGCTTTAATGCCATAATTTTTCTCCTATACTAATTATGCAAAGAGTGTCCGTGAAATGCGGACACTCGTGAATTGCTATTACGTGTCGTGCAAAGAGTAGTTAAACTACTTCTTCAGCCATGACATCATCTTTCTCAGTTCTGCGCCAACCTTGCAGAGGAGGTGTTCAGCTTCCAGTCTTCTTGTAGCCAGGAATCTAGCCTGTCCACCAACGTTCATTTCCTGAATGAATTCTGAAGCGAAAGTACCATCCTGGATCTCTCTCAGAACGTTCTTCATTTCCTTACGAGTATCTTCAGTGATGATTCTTCTACCAGTTCTGTAGTCACCGTATTCTGCAGTGTTTGAAATTGAGTATCTCATCTTATCGAAACCACCTTCGTTGATCAGGTCAACGATCAGCTTCATTTCGTGAATTGTTTCGAAGTATGCCATTTCTGGTTCATAACCAGCTTCTACCAGTGTATCGAAACCAGCCTTCATCAGTTCGCAAACGCCACCGCAAAGTACAGCCTGTTCGCCGAAGAGGTCTGTTTCTGTTTCTTCTCTGAATGTAGTTTCAAGGATACCAGCTCTGCCTGCGCCGATGCCGCATGCATATGCCAGAGCGATGTCCTTAGCCTTACCTGAAGCGTCCTGTTCAACGCAGATCAGTGAAGGAACACCCTTACCTTCAACGTACTGTGATCTTACTGTGTGGCCAGGGCCCTTAGGAGCGATCATGATAACGTCAAGGTATTCAGCTGGCTTAATCTGCTTGAAGTGAATGTTGAAGCCGTGTGCGAATGCGAGAACGTCGCCTTCCTTCATGTGTGGAGCAATCTGTTCTCTGTAGATCTTAGCCTGCAGTTCGTCTGGAGTGAGGATCATTACAACATCACCAGCTTCTGCAGCTTCTTCGATGCCCATAACCTTCAGGCCAGCAGCTTCTGCCTTAGCAGCATGAGCTGAACCAGGTCTCAGACCAACAACAACGTCAACGCCGCTTTCGTTCAGGTTCATTGCGTGAGCGTGACCCTGTGAACCGAAACCGATAATAGCAACAGTCTTGCCATCTAACATACCTAAGTTACAATCCTGATCATAATACTTCTTAATCATCTTATTTCTCCTTATATAATTGCTATATTATACGTTATTTATTAAATCCCATTTCGGGAAGTGTTTAACCACTCTTTATTATACCACGTTAGTGGCCGCGCCGCGATAGCGGAAGCGCTATTCCTTAATCAGTGGACGAACGTCAAGGTCGTCGTTCCAAGCTTTGCTTGATTTGCTAATGCCTGTGATACCGGTACGACAAACTTCGATAATCTCGTAGCAGTTGAGCATTTCCATGAAACCGTCGATCTTATATGAAGAGCCAGTCAGTTCGATAACCATGCTCTGCTTGCTAAGGTCGATAATCTTACCTCTGTAGATGTCAACGATCTCCTTGATTGATGAACGTTCTGTCTTGTCGCACTTAACCTTCAG
>JAGHTQ010000056.1 GCA_018065295.1 Candidatus Colimonas fimequi
TAGTCTTCAAGATCTACGCTGCAGTTGTGGTGAACCTTCTGAACGTCGTCGTTTTCTTCCAGAATGTCGATCATCTTCTTCAGCTGCTTCATGTCGTGCTCATCCTTAGGAGCTGCTTCTACTGAAGGAACGTATTCGATTTCTGATGAAACGATTTCATATCCAGCTGCCTGGATTGCTTCGTGAACGTCTGTGTAAACATCCGGTTCAGTCTGGATTTCGAAGCTATCTTCTTCAACGATCATGTCGTCTGCGCCTGCTTCGAGAGCAACTTCCATAACTTCATCTTCATCAAGACCTTCTGCGTCGATAATGATAACGCCCTTACGAGCGAAGTTGTATGATACGCAACCAGGAGTGCCCAGGTTACCACCGTACTTACTGAATGTTGATCTTACTGCTGCTGTAGTTCTGTTTCTGTTATCTGTCAGTGTTTCAACGATAACAGCAACGCCGCCAACACCATAACCTTCGAATGAGAGTTCTTCGTAAGTTTCGCCAGCCAGTTCGCCAGTACCCTTCTTAATAGCTCTCTTAATGTTGTCGTTAGGCATTGAGATTGCCTTAGCCTTATCGATAGCAACTCTTAAAGTAGCGTTGTATTCTGGATCTCCACCATTCTTAGCAGCTACTGTGATTGCTCTAGCATACTTAGTGAACATTGCAGCTCTCTTGCTGTCCTGAGCTGCCTTTCTTCCTGCAATTGTACCGTGTCTTCCCATTAAAGACACCTCCCTTTCTGTTTTTTTCCGTTGGTATTATACACCTATTCGGCATAAGGTTCAAGTTTATTCGTTATCAGCCTTAGCTTCTGCTTCTTTTTTGGCAAGATTCTTATGTGCAGTTGCCATCATAAGCTTGATTCTGTTCAGCTGGTTAACATCTGAAGCGCCTGGGTCGTAGTCGATTGGAACGATGTTAGCCAGTGGATTTCTCTTTCTCATTGGCTTCATCATGCCCTTACCTACAACGTGGTTAGGCAGACATGCGAATGGCTGCATGCAAATGATGTTCTCAACGCCATCGTCAATAAGGTCAACCATTTCACCTGTAAGGAGCCAACCTTCGCCGCACTGGTTACCAATTGAGATAACCTCGCTAGCCTTAGCTGCGATTTCTTCAATACGGAGTGGTTCATGGAATCTCTTAGTTGAATTGAGCGCCTTTCTCAGTGGCTTACGGATCATCTCGATGACCTGAATAGCCGCCTTATTACCCATCATCTGCTTGTAAGTACCTGACAGATACTTGTAGTTAAATTCCTTACTGTACATGCCGTACAGGAGGAAGTCTGTCAAGTCAAGCACTACAGCTTCGCCACCTTCGCTCTCGATGATGTTAACAACATCATTGTTAGCGATAGGATGATATTTAACAAGGATTTCACCAACTACACCAACTCTTGGCTTCTTAAGGCCTTCGATAAGTGGCAGTTCGTCGAAGTCCTTGGCAATACCCATAAGGTCCTTCTTAAACTTGCGGAAGTCGTTCTTCTTAAGAGTTTCATGAGCAACCTGACGCCACTTCTTATAAAGTGCATCAGCTGAGCCTGGCTCTACTTCATAAGGTCTAGTTCTATAAAGAACTCTCATAAACATATCGCCATACATAACGCCCATCATAGCTCTCTTAACAACGCTAACATTCCAGTTAAAGCCTGGGTTTGATTCAAGGCCTGACATGTTAACTGAAATAACAGGAATCTGTGGGCATCCCATGTCCTTAAATGCCTTACGCAAAAGTGACACGTAGTTTGATGCTCTGCACTGACCGCCTGTCTGGCTCATGAGTACAGCGCACTTATCAAGGTCAACTTCACCAGTCTTAAGGTATGCAATAACCTGACCCAGTGAAACGATTGTTGGATAACATGCATCGTTGTTGATATATCTGAGACCTTCGTCAACAGCTGACTTATCAACCTTAGGAAGTCTCAGAGCCTTGTAACCTTCAGCTGCGAAAGCAGTCTCAAGGAACTGGAAGTGGATTGGTGACATCTCAGGCATGAGAATTGTGTAATCCTTCTTCATTTCCTTTGTGAAAATCTCACGCTGGTAAGGTTCATGATAATCAACGTGCTTAACACCGTTCTTCTCACGTTCGTCCATAGCTGCCTTAAGTGATCTGATTCTGATTCTTGCAGCACCCATGTTAGTTCCTTCGTCGATCTTAAGAACTGTATAAAGCTTGTTAGTGTTCTTAGCAATTTCTTCAACCTGATCGGTTGTTACTGCGTCTACGCCGCATCCGAATGAGTTAAGCTGTACAACTTCAACGTCATCTCTTGTGCCTGCGAATGTTGCAGCCTTATAAAGTCTTGAGTGGTAAGTCCACTGGTCCAGAACTCTGATTGGTCTTGCCATATCTGCAAGATGATATACAGAGTCTTCTGTGAGAACTACCATGTCAAATGATGTGATGATCTTATCAAGACCGTGGTTGATTTCTGGATCCAGGTGATATGGACGGCCACTGAGAACAACGCACTTCTTGCCGTTCTTCTCTGCCCATTCAAGATACATCTCGCCGTGTCTCTTAATGTCAGCGTGGAATTCCTTATCCTCTGCTCTAGCCAGTTTAACAGCCTCGATTATTTCCTTCTTGCTAATGCCTCTGTCCTTAAAATGTCTGAACAGTTCTCTAGCAAGGAAGTCATCATTATCATATGGCAGGAATGGATGAATAAAGTTAGTACCGTATTCTTCGAATACTTCGTCCATGTTTCCTGCAATTACTTCTGGATATGTAGCAACTACTGGACAGTTGTAGTGGTTAGGAGCAGTTTCGTCTTCAATACGTTCATAGTTAATTGAAGGATAGAAAATGTCCTTAACACCTGACTGAACCAGATTCTTAATATGTCCATGTACCAGTTTAGCTGGATAGCAAGCAGTATCTGATGCGATAGTATCCATACCGTTCTCATACAGATCCTTGCTTGATGGAGCTGACAGTTCAACTCTGAAACCAAGCTGTGTGAAGAATGTGAACCAGAATGGATAGTTCTCATACATGTTCAGCACTCTAGGAATACCAATCACGCCGCGAGGTGCGTCTTCTGCTGCAAGAGGTTCATACTTGAACAGTCTCTCGTATTTATACTGATAAAGGTTTGGCAGCTTATCTTCTTCGTTAACTGTCTTACCTTCGCCCTTCTCACATCTGTTACCTGTGAAGAATCTTGAACCGTCATTGAACTTGTTAACAGTCATCATGCAGTTATTCTCACAGCCCTTACATCTAATGTGACTTGTCTTAACTTCGAAGTTATCAAGCTGCTCAGGAGTGTAAATAGTTGAAAGTTCGCCATCAACGTGCTCTGCCTTAGCTATAAGTGCTGCACCGTATGCGCCCATGAGACCAGCGATATCAGGACGAACGATCTCCTTACCCATGATGTTCTCGATTGAACGGAGAACTGCATCATTAAGGAATGTACCACCCTGTACAACGATCTTCTCACCTGCTTCGTCAGGATTTCTCAGCTTAATTACCTTGTACAGTGCGTTTCTGATTACTGAGTATGACAGACCAGCTGAGATATCGCCGATAGTCGCGCCTTCCTTCTGAGCCTGCTTAACCTTAGAGTTCATGAATACTGTACATCTAGTACCCAGATCTACTGGTGATTCAGCGAAGAGTGCTTCCTTCGCGAAGTCTTTAACGCCAAGGTTAACTGACTTAGCATAAGTTTCGATAAATGAGCCGCAGCCTGATGAACATGCTTCGTTAAGCATGATGTTATAGATAGCGCCATCTCTAATTCTCATACACTTCATGTCCTGTCCACCGATGTCCAGGATGAAGTCAACGCCTGGCAGGAATTCTTCTGCTGCCTTGTAGTGAGCCATTGTTTCAATCTCGCCAGTATCAGCCTTATATGCAGCCTTAATAAGATGTTCACCATAGCCTGTAGTACATACTCTAGCAATGTGTGCATCTTCTGGGAGCATTGAGTATAACTCACGGAGCATTGTCATTGTTGCTTCGAGAGGTTTACCCTCGTTATTTCTATAATATGAGTAAAGGAGTTTCTTATCTTCGTCGATAAGAGCAGCCTTAGTTGTTGTTGAACCAGCATCGATACCAAGGTAAACGTTGCCCTTAGCATCAGCAATGTCAGCGCGAGCAATCTTATGCTCGTAGTGTCTTGCCTGGAACTTATCGTAGTCTTCCTGATCTGCGAAGAGTGGATCTACTCTCTTAGTGTCACTGAGTACTGATGGATCTGACTCTTCGATTCTCTGCATCAGTGCTCCGAAGCTCATGTCATCATAATTAGATGCATTCATAGCAGCACCGATTGCAACGAAGTACTTACCGTCTTCTGGGAAGATGATTTCATCATCCTTAAGCTCAAGAGTATCGATAAATCTCTTACGCAGTTCTGATAAGAATGACAGCGGACCACCCAGGAAAGCTACCTTACCTCTAATTGGGTGACCACATGCAAGACCACTGATAGTCTGGTTTACTACCGCCTGGAAAATTGAAGCTGCCAGGTCTTCAATAGCTGCACCTTCGTTAAAAAGTGGCTTAATATCAGTCTTAGCGAATACGCCGCATCTAGCTGCGATAGGATAAATCATATTGTGATACTTCGCAGCCTCGTTAAGACCCATGGCATCAGTGTTCAGAAGAACTGCCATCTGGTCAATAAAAGCACCAGTACCGCCTGCGCAAGTACCGTTCATTCTCTGTTCAATTGTCGTGCCATAGAATGTAATCTTAGCATCTTCTCCGCCCAGTTCGATAGCAACATCAGTTTCTGGAATCAGCGCCTCTACAGCAGCACTGCAAGTTACTACTTCCTGTTCGAATGGAATGCCCATTACCTTGGCAAAAGAAAGACCACCAGAACCAGTGATAACAATCTTAAGTTCCTGATCGCCGATTTCTTCAAATAACTGCTTAAGAAGCATTACTAAGGTCTCAAAGACGTTAGACATATGTCTCTCGTATCTGCTGTAAGTAACCTTGTCATTTTCGTCAAGCATTATGAGCTTGACTGTTGTTGAACCAACGTCAATACCAAGTCTCATAAATCTTTACCTCTAAATCAATTTTATATAATAACTAAATTGTTTCCTTAAAATCACAAGAAAACTCGAGAAAGGTCCTAGTTTCCCTTTTATAATATGATATTGTATTTTATAATATTTATATGAAAAGTTCAATCAGCAAAGAAGAAT
>JAGHTQ010000094.1 GCA_018065295.1 Candidatus Colimonas fimequi
GGTTCGGATAGAGTTACTATTGGACCAGATTCAATCAAAATCAAGGATGCAGTGGGTTACGAAGATGGTTCAAGTCCATTTAAGTTTGATGAGAAAGGGGCGTATACCGCATTCGCAAACTACAACCAATTTGATGTATATGTATTTACTGAGTCAGGTAAAATAGTATACCGGTCAGCTTATGATGAACCTTTGGATCTTAGCACGCTTAATCCGGGTGAGTACATTATTGGAGTAGACTCACGCTATACTACGGTTGATGTATTTGGTCATATGAGTACTAGTTGGTTCTACAATATTAAGGATCCAAGAAGCAGGCTGATAGTACATGGTAATACATACAAAGTCAGTGCATATGGTGAGAAGGTTAACGGCAGATATGCAGGAACAGTTGCCCTGGTTTCACCTGACAAGCTGGACGAGGTGACAAACGCCAAGTATCAAGGCGGAACATCCCTCACATTTAAGGCATATCCAACTACTAACTACGCACTGAAGTACTGGTTAATAACAGAGAGCGGACAGGAGAAGATTGTAGAAGCAGAATCTGATCTTCTGACATACAAGGTACAGGGCACAGAACCAGATATTACCATCAAGGCTGTATTCGCACTTAAGGAAAACAGAATATCCAGCCACGTACTTGGTGGCGGCACAGACAGCAAGGTAACATGCACAAGCGACAAGCTTGACGTTGATCAGATCGTTGCCCAGGGCAAGGAACTGACATTTGAAGCCAAGGCTGGCGCCGGCTACGAGTTCGTTGAATGGAGATATGTGACAGTAGACGGTAAAACAACTATCAAGGCAGGGGATACTGCAGAGGATAAATCTGTAAGTACAGCGAAATTCACAATGGGCAGTGCATCAGCCACTGTATATGCAGTATTCCAGAGACAAAAGACTCAGATGGAGCTTCCAGAGCACGTGAGAGCTTATTATCTGAATACTGAAGAAATCAACCCATTCATAGCAGACGGTGTAGAAGTTGCAGTTGCTAGTGACAATATGGTGCCTGTTGGAGCCACAGCTATTCTGAGACCAGAGAGTGGTTATAAGGCAAGCGGTGAATGGTCAGTAGACGGCGTGGAATCTGACGCAATCAGAAAGATTGAAGGTGGTTCAGCTATCAGATTTGTTGTGCCAAGTGGAGTCGATGTTATTAAGGTGAATGTAACATGTCAGCCTGGCAGATTCGGAATTACCGCAAATAGCAAAGATAGCAGCGCCGATATTGATATTCTCGTTAACGGCAAGACTGCCGAATCATTAGATGATGTCACAGGCGGTGCTGCAGTAGAATTTACTGCGAAACCTCATCGTGGATATGTTTTCAAGAAATGGATCGTTAATGGGGATGAAGTTTCTGCAACTTCACCAATGTACGCAACACTCGTAACAGCTAACATGGATGTTGAAGCGGTTTGCGAGAAGGTGGATGGCTATAAGGTTAAGGCAAACATCGAAGGTGAAGGCAAAGCCTCATATGAAATTACTACAGAATCAGGACTTTCAGTTACAGGACAGCTGAGTAAAGAAGCTTCAGAAATAGAACTCTTTGATGGCGAAAGCATTACCTTCAATGCGGCGGCCGATGATTCATTCATGCCATCCTATATTGTTAGAGATAACAAGAGAACTGAACACAGCAGCAATACATACACTATTTCAAAACTTACCGAAGATACAAGCTTAACAATCGGATTTGAACCAGCAGTATTCTACAGTGTAAACATAGAAAACCATACTAAGTATCAGCTTCAGTCAGGAGATGGTGCGAAGCTGGATAAGAGAATTACGGTAGGTTCATTAGAGGATGCTGTGATACTCATCAAGAATGTGACAAATCCTGACAAGCTGTTCGTTACAATTGGTGCAGAAACTCT
>JAGHTQ010000237.1 GCA_018065295.1 Candidatus Colimonas fimequi
GCAATTACAGTATTCCATTCAACACCATCAATAGTAACTGTTGTTTCACCACATAAATCAAAGTGGGTATAATATTGATCTATAGTATTATTATAAATTCCAAAACGTGCAAATTCTAAACGATACTCTCCAGGAATAACAGTTGTATAATTTTCGCACTGAACCCAATTTCCATCCACTTTTCTATACCAGTTCATAATACCTGCAGGATTGTACGAAGCGGGCCAGCCTGAAGTTATTGTGATTGTGGGGTTTACTAACTCATTACCTAATACAAGGACATCAGAAATATTAGAAGTTCCTTCAATTGTAGTTATTACTGTTTTGCCCGTCTCATCAGCAGCATACGCCACGCTTCCCATTGCAGGTATCATGGTCAGCACCATGGTCAAGGTAAGAATGATGCTTAACAATTTCTTTCTCATCTTTTTCCTCCTTTTCTTTAAGGTAACAAAAAACCGCAGGACATTATCATCCTACGGTTAATTACTTAGTTTTGTGCGCACTGAAACAAGCCCATAATTCCAGTTGTTGATTGATTGATTGATTTGATTGAGCGTTTCATACCAGTGCACTCCTTGTCAACAATTCTTTTTTCCATTATTGCATATGACATAAAAAATTACCATATCAAAAACGCCTAAGCATGGAATTGGAATAAAAAGTGCTAGACATTGTAACAATTAGTACTGCAATTAGAATATTATTCTTCAACCTGCAGTGGCCAACCCCAGTCTTTCTGGATGACTGTAGTATCCTTGATTGTTCTTGGTGTCACGAAGTGAATCAGATTGCCCACTGTGCCAGGTTTGTCATTAGTACCTGACATTCTTGAACCGCCAAACGGAATGTATCTTGGGCTTGCACCTGTTGACTTCTCGTTGCAGTAAATAACACCTGATGTATATCTTAATCTATCAACCAGTTTCTGAAGTACTTCTCTATCGCTGCACATAACCGCACCAGTCAGACCATATGGAGTGATTGTGTCCAGAACATCCAGAGTTTCTTCAAGCTGATTGTCATTATATGTATAAACCGAAAGAATCGGTCCGAAGATTTCATCAACCATTGTCTCATAATCGTATCTTGGAGATTCGATCAGTGTTGGATATATGTAGTAACCTTCGCTGTCGTCATATCCACCGCAAAGAACTTCAACTTCATCAGAAGCGTTGGCGCGGTCGATATATTCTTTGATTTCATCGAATGATTCCTGTCCAATTACAGCTGACATGAAGCTAGTGAAGTCTGAAGCTGGGCCTGTCTTAAGGCTGTTAATACCAGCAATGAGACCTTCTTTGATATCTGCCCAAACGTCTTCGTGAATGTACGCTCTTGAAGTTGCGGAGCACTTCTCACCCTGGAACTCATATGCTCCTCTGATGAGTGCGCTGATAAGGCCTTCTCTGTCGCAGTCCTTATATGCAAACATGTAGTTCTTACCGCCAGTTTCACCCAGCATGCGCGGATAGTTCTTATACTTATCCAGACTCTGTGCAACTCTCTTCCAAAGCACCTTGAATGTAGGTGTTGATCCAATGAAATTAATTGCTGCCAGATCTGGATCATCTACGATTTCATCTGTAAACAGCTCGCTTACACAAGGAACAAAGTTAATTACACCTGCCGGAAGTCCCCCGTCCATCATTGCTACCATGGCATAGTAGTTACTGAGAATTGACTTGGATGATGGCTTCCAGATTACTGTATTACCAACAACCGCTGGCGCTGCCGCCAGATTAGCTGCATCTGATACATAGTTAAATGGAGTAATTGCCGCTACAAATCCTTCCAAGGGTCTCCATTCTGTTGTCATATTAGCATTTGCCAGATCATCAGGCTGATCAGCGATGATTCTAGATGCGCTGTACATATCGTAAATAATCATATCTGCGATGCCTGTACCACCGTCACCTTCTGCCTGTGCGATAACGCTTGCCTGATTCATGAGAGTCGCTGCTGTCACTCTCAGTCTGTGTGGCTCCGCAAGCAAAGTATCCGCGATTTTTTCAAAAATAGCAAAGCGTTCTTCATATGGAGTTGCTTCCCACATCTTGTGAGCTCTGAGAGATGATTCCTTAGCCATCTCAAGTTCCTTCTTACCAGCAAGATGCACCTTGCCCAAAACATGCTTGTGATCATAAGGAATGATCATATCAATAGTGTTGCCGGTAAAAATCTCCTTGCCGTCAATAATACATGGCACTTCTACGAAATCATTGTACTGTCTATCGATTTCTGCCTTTAACTTAGCCTTCTCTTCTGACCCTGGTAAATATGTATATTCCGGTGTCGCATCCGGCTTGGTTCTTACATTACAGCCCTTCATTTGAAAACCTCCTATTCATAAACTTAACAACACTTTTATTATAGACCTATTTCAAGGAATTTGCTGAGTAATCTTCAGCCTATTTGAGATTTAGAACGTCTCCAGGCTGAAAATGGGGTGAATTCCATATGATGATGGGAGTGTGTTCAGCCTCACGAGTATGACTGGGCTGATATGGCTGAACTTTCACAATGAAAACAGACTGGTGATGTCCCAAAAGCCGAAAACTTCAGCCCTACCCTACACTTGTTTTGCAATAGGCTGAAGATTACTCGAATGACACGGGACATTCATTCCCTTTCGGGTTCCCCTACCCTTGGGGTCCCGGGGCGCCCAGAATACGCTCGCGGCGGCCGCCGGTTGTTGTTAGGGAGTGGGTGGCAGGGGGCGCAGGCCCCAAGGGGGGATGG
>JAGHTQ010000130.1 GCA_018065295.1 Candidatus Colimonas fimequi
GAACACATTTTCATCGTAAGATGCGGTGGAGTTGCTCTCAAAGGCATGAACAAGCCATATTTCGAGAGAATGCTGGTAGAGAGAATCAAGAAGCTCCTGAGAAAGTTCGATGGAGTATCAGTTAAGAGACACGAGGGTCTCATCTTCGTTAGAGCAGACATCAATCTTGATAAGCAGGCCATTATCAAGGAAATCTCCAAGGTATTTGGCGTTGCATCAATCAGCCCTGCAATCGAGTGCGAAAGCACAATGGAAGCAATCGGTGAAGCGACAGTTGAGTATATGTTTGAAGCTATCGAAGAGAGAGGCGTTAAGACATTCAAGGTTGAAGCTAAGCGTGCGGACAAGAACTTCCCTGTTAAGTCACCTGACATCGGCAGACAGATTGGTGCAGCAGTACTCAAGGGATGCAAAGTCCTCCGCGTTGACGTACACAACCCAGATTGCTTATTATTCGTAGACGTTCGTCGCGATAAGTCATACATCTATCAGGACAAGCTTAAGGGCTTCGGTGGTCTGCCGCTTGGAACAAACGGTAAGGGTCTGACTCTTCTCAGTGGTGGTATTGACTCACCTGTAGCAACATGGATGATGGCGAAGAGAGGTATGATGATTGAAGCGCTTCACTTCCATTCATATCCTTACACAAGCCAGAGAGCTCAGGAGAAGGTAGAAGACCTGGCTTCACAGGTAGCAACTTACTGCGGTAGATTCAAGATGCACGTTATCAACCTGCTTCCAATTCAGGAACAGATTGTTGCTAACTGCCCAGAAGAAGAAACAACAATTCTCGTTCGTAGATTCATGATGAGAATCGCTGAACAGATTGCTAAGGATACAGGCTGCACAATGCTGATCACTGGTGAAAACCTGGGTCAGGTAGCAAGCCAGACTGCAGAGGCACTGGTAGTAACAGACTCAGCAGTTCAGATGCCGGTTATGAGACCTCTTATCGCTCTTGATAAGGTTGACATCATGGACATCGCACAGGAAATCGGCACATACGAAACATCAATTCAGCCATATGAAGATTGCTGCACAGTATTCCTTCCTAAGCACCCAGTAACTAAGCCAAGACTTGAGAGAATTCTCGAATCAGAGAGCAAGCTGGACTGCGAAGGACTCATTAAGGCAGCAGTTGAATCACAGGAAATCATCAATATTTTCCCACAGTAAAAAGGTGTAAGGTGTGTTATGAAGAAGGTAAAGGGATTATTAGCATTAGTTCTTGCA
>JAGHTQ010000128.1 GCA_018065295.1 Candidatus Colimonas fimequi
TTACCTACAGTCTTATTATTCTTGTATGCTACAGTGTAGTCAGTACCCTTAACGAGAGTTGTACCTTCGTCATTCTTAACTGTTACTGCAGGGCTCTTAGCGTTGCCGTCATAAGTGTAAGCAGCTGTGCTTAATGTAGCTGACGCGTATTCTGGCTGATATGACATCTTAATAGCGAAAAGCATTTCGCCGTTAAGCCAATTATATCCTTCGACAACATATGGATTCTGAATCTGAATATAGTCACCCTTGCCATCATTATTAGCATCAACTTTAACTGTCACTGACTTGGCACCCTTAGTAGGATCATCAACGGCTCCTGCCAGGTATTCACCTGCACCATCGTAGTTGTAAACCAGGCATTCTTCACTCAGATTGAGAGTTACTTCATCAGTACCCTTAGGAACTACCAGATCCATAACCTTGTACATGTTTGTTGTGCCAGCCATGAAATCAGAATAAGGGTATTCTTCATCGCTCTTAATCATCTTGCCAACATTTGCAGTAGCTGAAACTGGGTTGAGCTTAACAGCATAACGTAATTTACCGTCGCGCCAAGCAGTACCCTGTACAATGTACGGATTCTGAACCTGGATATAGTCACCCTTACCATCATTATTAGCGTCAACCTTAACTGTTACTGACTTAGTACCCTTAGTAGGATCATCAACAGCTCCTGCCAGGTATTCACCTGCACCGTCGTAATTATAGAACAGACAGTCTTTGTCCACATTCAGAGTAACTTCATCGGCACACGCTGGAACATTCAGCTGGTATACAGGATAATTATCTAAAGTACCCGCATTGAAATCATAATATGAATATGTTTCGCTGATCAGCTTACCGCTGCCATAAATAGTTGAAAGCTGTGGCAGTGGCTCTGGTACTGGATCATCGCCTTCACCGTCATTACCTGTTCCAACATTGATGAAGAAGTAGTAATACTCATCATTCTCAGTGTAAACAAGAAAACCGTAAGTGTTATTATAGTCGTTACTGTCATCTTCAAGGATGCCATCATCAAGGAACTCGTCGATAACATCGCGACTTGCCTTGAATGATGAATACACAGGACATGTATTCTCTGCCATTACAGTTTCATCTGCCATCATGTCGTAACGAGAAATCGTGAAAATATCGTCGGCTTCAAAATCTGTGAACTGTACACTAGTTGTACCTGCTGGTACAGTTGCATAATACACAGCATCACCTTCATATTCACCAATCTTTGTGCTGCCAGAAATAGTAACCGCTTCAGCGCCATCTACTGAATTGTCCATTGGCTGCAGTTCTGTGTCGCCTTCAAGTGCTTCATTTGCTGCTGGAGCTTCTGCTGCCTCGTCTTCTACTACCGCTTCAGCTTCAGCCTGCTCTTCATCTGTCACTTCCTGAACAACTGGTGTTGTTTCTTCAACTGCTGGCGCTTCCACGTCTGCGAATGTCGCTACAGTTCCCGCAAACATCATTGATGCTGCAACAACAGCTGAAGTAAGCAGTGAAATAAATCTCTTCTTCATTTGTTATACCTTCCTTACTGTTAATGTATTCCCTAATGCCCCAATGATTACTACTTAATCTTTACCTTCTTAGCACTGCTATATGGACCATAGATCTTCATTCCGCTGACAGTCTTGTATTCACGAACCTTCACGTAGTAATACTTACCCTTAGTCAGTGACTTAATTACCTTCTTGTAAGTTGAATACTTGGTAATGTTCACGTACTTGATACCTGTCTTGAACTTAGAGTCCTTAGTGTAAGCGATTCTATAGCCAGTGGCCTTAGTGTCCTTAGTCCACTTAACAGTCATTTTCTTCTTGCCCGCAGTTACCTTAACGCCGCTTGCAGTCTTAGGAGTGATAGTTACTGTGATTTTCTTGGCAGCTGCCAGATAATCTTCTGTCTCTGCCGCATTTATTGTAACTATAGTTGTTCCGATAGCCTTAGGTGTCACAACGCCGCTTGCTGAAACTGTCGCTACACTTGGCTTAGAAGATGTATATGTCAGCTTACCAGCAGCCTTAGCATTCAGGTTTGACGCGCTGCTTGTAATAGTCTTGTTCACATTGTTTGCTGTAATCACCTGTTCTTCCTTCGGTGCGAAAACAGACTTAACAGCCATTAGATATCCGCTATCATTGCGGTAGTACATCATGTCCCCGTTAACGGCAATACTTGAGATGCAGAACTCCTTCATTTCATCTCCAGGAACGAAGTAATCCTTGCCCTCTGAGGCGCTATAGATGCCACCCGGTTCCTTGTTATATGTACAGTACACATTACCCTCATGCAAAGCGATGAACTTAGCATCTCCAGGTGTCTTAAGTGTCTCCTCTACCTGACCAGTTGCCTGATCGATAACGCTAACGCCTTCTGTATTTCCTACATAGATCATTCCATCTTCAACTAGAGGTGTGCACGTACTTACACCAGGAAGTGAAATTGTTCTCTCGATGGCCATCACGCCATCTTCATCCATGCTGCATTCGTACAGCTTCTTGCCCTTTGTTGAGAAATAGTATGAGCCGTTTGACTTGATGATTCCTGAACAAACTGATCCGTCAACTGCAAGTGCAGGCTCGATGTTGCTGATATCATCATATGTTCCATTAAGGTCTATGCAGTAAATTGCTGCCTGACCGCTACATGGTGCTGCGTCTACTTCTTCCTCTGTTGCTGCTGAATTAGCACCGACAATGAGTCTGCTGCCTTCAATGTATGCGCCAGCCCAGTAGAATCCGTTGGCATCCTTAATCAGCTCAGTTGCTTCGTAAGTATCCAGACTGATCCTAGAGTATGTACCGCCCTTGCGCTTAACCCATGAACCTACATAGATTGCATTTGTACCTTCATCATAGATAATTGGTGCGATAGTCTGATGTGACTCTTCGTCAGCAAACTTAACCACCTTAAGTTCTTCCATAGTAGCTTTGTCAACGATTGAAACTGATGACTCGCTAAGTGGAATGAATACCTTGCCTCCACCAATTGTTACAGGAATAGTTCCGTAATCTATGCTGCCCGTAATAGGTGCGCTCGCCTCTTCTTCGCCTGTCTGTGCATTAATTTTAAGAAGATTTGTTCCGTTAACTGTGTAGACATATCCATCGTCATACACAGGTGAAGTTGATGCATTAGGATAACCGCCCAGTTCCTTTGACCAAGCAAGTTCTCCCACCTTCTTAGTTGATAATCCTTCATCTGCGAATACAGTAGCTGCTCCGCCCATTGTCATTGTAATTGCTACTACAATGGCAACAAAAATCGATAATAATCTCTTATTCATTGTCGTCTATCCTCCAATACTGAAGACTAATATGACTTAACGTAATCCCACTTAACTACGTCCCCACTCTGAACCTTATATTTGCCAGCGCTCATCTTAGGTGCACTGCCGTTCACGTAGTACATCCATCCGCTAGTAGCACCTTCGTCGAACTCAAACTTGCCGTTTATACCTGCAACATAGACACCATACTGGGTGTTCTCTGCGCTTACACTTGCCCCAGTCTTCTTGAGAACTGAATATGCTGTATCCCCACCTGTTAATTCAATTTCCTTCTTGCTACAATATCCTTCGACTGATACATAGCAAACCTTAGCTGATTCTGTTACGGCTTGAGTCTCGGCCTTAGTTGTTGCCTGAGTTGTTGCCTTAGTCGACTTAGTAGCCTTGGTTGCCTTAGTAGCCTTGGTTGTGGCTTCAGTTGTCTTCTCTGTTGTTGTCTCTGTAGTCGCTTCAGTTGTCTCAGATGTTTCTTCTGTTTCTGTTACAGTTGTTTCAACCTGAGCCTGCAGTGTCGCTTCATCATTAGCCTGATCGCTAGCGCCACATCCTACTGCCGCGAACATCATGACTACTGCCATGAGAACAACTAACAATACCGATAAACTTCTCTTGCTTAAATTCTTCATGTCTTACCTACTTCTCTTCAATATTTATAGCAACTCTCGCCGCTATTTCTCCCCATCTGGAGGCGATGTAATCTGCCGCATCCTTAGAATGAGGGATTTCGCATCCTGTGCAATCTTTAATTCCCTGCGCCGTGAAAGTGAATCCTCCGCCGCACTCCTCGCCTAGAACGTATAGCGGGCAGTAGCAGAAGAGACAATTAAACTCCGCAGGTTCCTTTGTCCTATGACAAGGGAAATATTCACATTCTCTATTGCTAAAAAACTTGCTGCTATTATCCATTGCCTTCCTCTGATCAATTAACTAAAAAAGCACCTGCTCCCAGGTGCCATACGTTTAAATACACTAAAACCTCACCAAATACCCTGCGGATATTTCGTGAGTAAACGTCGTCCTACCTCAGAAGACTTATTCTTCGAGTTAACAGGTCTCCCGACTCGATCCTCAAACCTACAGAATGCCTTCCCCAGATTTCTCCCAGTGGCTTGCGCTCAATCATGCCAAGTTTCTCGCATCCATCGTCGCCAATTCCTTCGTAGATCACACGGTTGCTGAGACACAGCGCTGGATTCTCACCAGCTTCCGAAATGTCGTACTCGATTATTAATTTGTACTGTTGAATTCTATCATATAAGTAGGCTAAAATCAAACATGAGGTGATAATAATGAAAGAAACAACTCTTTGTTATTTAGAAAAAGACAATAAATATCTCATGCTCCACCGTACCAAGAAGAAGAACGACTTTAACGAAGGCAAATGGATCGGTGTTGGCGGCAAATTCGAAGAAGGGGAAACAGCCGATGAATGTGCAGTTCGCGAGGTTCTCGAAGAGACTGGAATCCGAATGAACTCATTCCGTAAGCGTGCTGTAATCGACTTCATATCAGATACATTCCCTGACGAAATCATGCACCTTTATACCTGCGATGATTTCGATAAAATCACAGAACCAATCTCTGATGAGGGACACCTGGAGTGGATCGACAAGGACAAGGTCCTTGACCTGCCACTGTGGGAAGGCGATGTGATATTTTTGCGCTATCTTCTTGAGGATAGAAACTATTTCGAATTGCGACTTAATTACCACGAGTTCGACCTTGTTGACTGGGAACTGAAATAAGGAGCGATGCCAGACCTGAAGGACTGGCACACGCGGGAATACAAGGAGCGATGCCAGACCTGAAGGACTGGCACACGCGAACTAAATAAAATAACGCTCTAGGCAAGCTGCTTAGAGCGTTTTGTTTTCTTGTTTATTCTTCTACGTTCGCGTTCTTATTAACGTCGTCATAGTCAGTGTATTTAACGTATTCCTGAAGAATCTCTCTGATAGCTTCAACCTGTGAAGGTCTCATTGTTCTCTTCGGAATGCAAACTGTAGTGTATGAGTTAGGTCTGATGGCGAAGCTGTCTCTAAGTTCTACCGCTCTGGCATTCTTGTCCTGCTTCAGATCGTCTTCCTGACCCGCCAGAATAATCTTACCTGTTGAAGTAATAGCCACTTCGTAAGTACCATTGATTCTGGCTACCATATTGGCACCCTTCTTGGCCTTAATTACCGGCATATAGAACAGGTATAATGTCATGAGTACCGCAATGATAATCATTAAGAACATGTAGAATCTCTCTGGATCCATGATGAACATGATCATGCAGATAACTGTAACTGCAACAATTCCTGCCATGAGTGCATACTTAACCTTCTTAGTGTATCTCATAGCGAGAGCCAGGAAAGCATCATATGCTTCCTGATATGTGAGTGAATATCTAAATGTGTATTTCTTATCCATTCCGCCTGGCATAATAGCCTCCTTCAGTGGTGCGGTGCCCGAACTAAAGTTCCTGCACACGCCAATTCTAAAATAATAATCCGTGGACCTGCTGGTCCACGGATTTATTATATCACATTATTACTAATGTTAATTCGCTAAATTAAGCATTAAGCCTTCTTAGCTTCGAGCATTTCTTCCTGTTCTGACTTAAGTCTTTCTGATGGGATAGGCATGCCCTTTTCGTCGTAGTCTTCCTTATGCAGGTCGTACTTGTAAGGATTTCTGATAACCTTAGCAAATGAGAATACGATGATGATCAGCAGGAATACTACTGGGAATCCACCGAGGTTGGACAGATACTTCAGAGCGTCTGTTGACTGGAATGCCAGGATGAAGATGATACTCATAGCACCAATTGTAGCACCCCAAACGATCTTGAGCCATGTTGGTGATTCCTGGTCGTCTTCTGTCAGACCGCCTGTGCACAGACCAGCCATAGCGTTTGTATTTGAGTCTGATGCAGTTACGATTGCCAGGAATACGATTACGAGGAATACAGCGATTGTTACTACTGAGATTGGCATCTGCTGGAGAACTGCATATGTAGCAGCAGCAGTACCGTTGTTTGTCATAGCTTCGTTGATGCCAGCGCCGTTCAGTTCATAGTACAGTGATGCTGATGAGAACAGGCCTAACCAACCTACTGAGAAGAGTGAAGGCCAGATTACGATAACCTGGATAGCTTCTCTTACTGTGTAGCCCTTTGACAGTCTGCCAAGGAATGTTGATGTTACAGGCATCCATGCCATCCAGTTGCACCAGTAGAATACAGGCCACCATGCAGCCCATGCATCTCCGTCAGCTACTGAGTGGAACAGTGAAATCTTAGCGAAGTTTGTCAGGTAGTCACCGAAACCTTCTACAGTGTTGCTCAGGCAGTATACTGTAGGTCCGAAGATGAATACGAATGCGCCAAGTGCGAAGTAAATTCTTGAGTTCCATGTTGACAGGATTCTGATACCCTTCATAACGCCTGATACAGCTGAGAGTACGAATGCAGCAACGATGATAACGCCTACGATGATCCATACTGTAGGGCCTGAAGTGAATGCGCCAGTCAGAGTTGCGCCACCTTCAGCGATAAGGAATACAGCTGAACCCATTGATGCAGCCATACCACAAACCAGTGCTACTAAGCAAACAACGTCAACAACTGGTGAAACCTTTTCAGTCATGTTGTCGTTGAGTGTTGGGAACAGCATTGAACCTACTGAGTACTTCTTACCTGCGTTGTAGAACAGGAATGCGAAGAGGATAGCAGGTACGCCGTAAATGCACATTGGAGTGAATGTCCATTCAAGGAAAATGTTGCTCATCAGGAATGTGATAGCGTCACTTGATTCTGCAGTTACGTGTGCAGGTGGACCATAGTAGTGGTACATTGGTTCTGCGCAAGCCCACAGCAGGATACCAGCTGCCATGATTGTGCAGAGTACGATGTAAACATAGTTTGACATCTTCATTACAGGCTTAGCGTTTCTTCCGCCGATTCTTACCTTACCAAATGGCAGGATGTAAGCTACTGCAATGAGGACAACGCAGATAAATGACATCAGGCAGAAGAGCCATCCGAAGTCTGCGAAGATGAAGCCTGTGATTGTCATAACACCAGCATTGAAACTTTCGCCAACTGCGAAGTTCAGGATGATAGTAATTATGCACAGTGCCCAAGGGATACCAAAGATCCCCCACTTTACTTTCTTGGAACCTTCCATAAATTCCTCCTTAAAAAAACAAATAATACCTTACATATAATCATCCCTGTGCGAGCGCACACGGGTAATTACCTTAAATAATTAGTCATTTAATTTCCAGATTTCTCTGTTTGTTGTTGTTACTGCCATAGCTCCGGCTGATAATGCCTTAGTAACAACATTCTCGTCTGTAACAAGACCGCTTGCTACGAGAGGTCTTCCTTCGATTTCCTCTGTCACATAACGCAGCATCTGTTCAAGACCAGCTGGCATCATCTCAACTACGTCCGGCTCAGTATCACGAACATTCTTCTTAATGTTGTCATATGTGAGCTGGTCGATCATGAAGAAGCGCTGAACTGTGAACAGTCCGATTTCGTTTGCCTTCTTGATGAGGTGTGCCTTAGTGCTGATGATTCCATCAGCTTCTGTGAACTTCTTAATGAATTCCACACTAATATCCTTAGGAGCAAGTCCGCTAATAAGGTCGATGTGTACAAGAACCATCTTGCCAGCATCCTTCAGCTTCTTAACGATATCTCCTATTGTACATATATTCCCATACAGCACATAAACTATATCGCAGTCAGTAGTAATTACTGATTCAAGCCATTCGTCATTCTTAACCGCCGGAATAACCGGATAACGACCTGTGCTGTCATAGAAATACTCTCTATACTCTCTCTTCTTAGCAGCATTCTTGCTATCTATTTTCATTTGTTCCTCCGAGTGATTAACACTCCTATGGCAGAAGATCTGCCTTAATCCTTCCAAGCCCGTGTTCGTCGAACACTTCTGCCTCTTCAGAAACAGCCTTAGCTACCCACTTCTTCATAAGCTCGTAGGCTTCATCGTATTCAGCCTTGTCCTTAGGAAGTAAGTTAACATGCAGGTTGTTGTTATATACATGTCCGAATACTACGCTTGCAACGTTAGTATTGTTTAAATCTTCTCTGTAATCAGCAAGTACCTTGGCGAAGTCTGCATCAGGACGAGCGATGTCAACGCCAAGCTTAACGATTGATTCATCCTGAATTCTAGCCTGCGCTATTCTCACGTTTGAACCTTCAGCAACGGCATGTCTTACTGCGTGGAGCTGATCAACACCAGCTTCGCTTGTCTGTGCCCATGAAGTGTTAGGGTCACTGCCATACTTACTTGAGCACTGGATGATAGGCATCAGTGATGGCATCATCTGAGACATCTGTCCTGAAATCTCAACGTAGAGCATTGCCTGCGCACCCTCTGGGAAAGCAGGTACACTTGCAATTGCATCTGACTGTTCACGGAACTCGTCAACTAAGTTCATTCCGTCTCTGTCGATGAATTCATTGCCTGTGAGAAATACTGATGGATTACCATCAAAAAGTGTCTTCATTTCCTGTGCACACTCAGCAGCCTTCATCTCATCTTCAAAGAAAAGACCTACGCCCCAAGTTGCTTCAGGCTTCTTAACAAGTCTTACTGTTACATCTGTAATCAGACCCATCTTACCTTCTGAACCGACGATCTTGTCAAGCTCATCGGGATCTGTAATAGTCTGAAGTTCGCCGTCGTTATCAATCAGCTTAACGCCGGCTACATAATTACGAGTTTCACCGTAATGAACCGCATTGATTCCCTTAGAACCAAGAGCTACAACACCACCTACTGTAGCAGTAACTTCTGTAGGACGTGGAGGCCAGATATAACCCTTATAGTCCTTGCGAAGTGCTGTGTCTAGCTGGTCTAATGTAACTCCTGCGCCTACATGAGCCAGAATGTCGTCGCCATCTTCCTGACGATCCCATACCCATTTCATCCATGCAGTGCCAATAATCACGCCACCTTCAGGAACTGAACCACCACATATTCCAGTTCTAGTTCCCTGGAATGTGATTCCTCTGTCCTTGTAGTCGCGAATCATTTCCTGTGCATCAGCTTCGTTTGTAGGATTAAGAATTCCTTCAGCTGTGCCGTGAAGTCCTGATTCGTCTCTTAACTGGTCCATTGTTGGATTCATTACTGGTATCATATTAGTTCCCCTGGAGTAGTTCTTCCAAAGCTTCAAGGATTGCCTTAGCATCTCCCTTGACTGCCATGTCAGACTTGCTCATTATCTGTGCCTTCTCGTCTTGATTGATTGCAATAATAGTCTTGC
>JAGHTQ010000199.1 GCA_018065295.1 Candidatus Colimonas fimequi
CTTAAGAAGGCTAACACCGAGATGGTTATTAAATGTCTCAGAGCTAATGACATTGCAATACTCACACACCCAGGCGACAAGGGACCATTTGACCTTGAGGAAATCGCTAAGGTTTGTGTTGAGACAGATACACTCATGGAGATTAATACATGGCATGGTCATCTTACTGAAGAAGAACTTAAGCTGGTAGCACAGAATCCAGATGTTAAGTTCATAATCAGTAGCGATGCTCATACTCCTGACAGAGTTGCTGATTTCAAGCAAGGTCTTGAGAGAGCACTTAGAGCGGGAGTTGACCCAAGCAGAATTGTCAACATTCGTCTGAAAGATGAGGTGACTGAATAATGGCTCAGGATTTCGTTATTAACATCATGTCATTTGGATTCAGGAAGGGAATTCCAGAGGGCGCAGAGATGGTGTTTGATATGAGATTCGTTCAGAATCCATATTACGTTGAGGAACTTCGTCCACTTACAGGTAACGATAAGGCTGTTAGTGACTATGTCATGAAGGATGAACTGACTATCAGATTTATTGATGATGTGGTTGATTTGCTTAAGAATGCAGTACCTGGATTTGAAGATAAAGACAGAGAATCACTGAATGTATGCTTCGGCTGCACTGGTGGTCATCACAGATCAGTAGCTGTTGCCAATGAAGTATATAGAAGATTAGAAGAGTTAGGATATAACGTGACACTTCAGCACAGACAGCTGGAGAAGTAGAGAGGAACGATAATGTCTTTCGCATCAGAAACAAAAAATGAATTAGCAAGAATACAGCCGGAGAAAGACTGCTGTAAGCTGGCGGATATCGCTGGGTTCATGAGACTTTGCGGAAGCATCGGACTTGCAGGTTTAGGTAAGTTCAAGATTTCTATGTCTACGCCAAACCTTGCTGTAGTAAGACACTACAAGCAGCTTATCAAGGACTACTTCTCAGTTGACGTAGAGATTGAGAAGGGCCAGGGAAGCGGCATTGGTCAGGGCAGCATATACACTCTGTCATTAGGTCCAGAAGAGAACAGTGAACAGATACTGAGAGAAGTTGGAATCCTCATGGTACGTGGTGGTTTCAATACACTTAGTGACGAGGTATATGATGGTATCATCAGAACCAAGTGCTGCCGCAGATCATATCTGCGCGGTGCGTTTATGGCCACAGGTAAGCTGAGCAATCCAGAGAAGGGATATCACTTCGAAATAAATACGTCTTCGGAGCACATTGCCAAGGACATCAGAAGACTTTGCAACTCATTCTCCGATATCAGTGCCAAGATTGTTGAGCGCAAGAACGGTTACGGAGTGTACATTAAGGCTCGTGAACAGGTTAGAGATGTGCTGGGTATCATGGGAGCATCTGACCAGTTCCTGAAGTTTGACCAGGTTCTCATGATGAAGGACCTGCTGACACAGACTCGCAGAGAAAATAACCTGGATAATGCCAACATTGATAAGGCTCTGAAGGCGTCGGAGCACCATATTAAATGTATAAACAAGATTGACGAAGCGCAGGGCCTGGACTCACTGTCTCCTAAGCTTCGTGAAGCGGCACGAATTCGCAGAGAGCACCCGGAACTTGGCATAGCCGAGCTTGGGAGCATCATGAATCCGCCCCTTAGCAAATCGGGAATTAATAATAGACTTAAGAGAATTGTAGAACTGGCAGAGAGTCTGCCGGGAGGAGTTAAGTAATGGGAGCATTTAGTTCACAGTATAGAGTACTTTATTACGAAACAGACAAGATGAGTATCGTTCATCACTCCAACTATGTTCGCTACATGGAGACAGCAAGAACGGAGATGATTAGAGACTGGGGATACTCATATGATGACATAGAGAAGGCTGGCATCTGGATGCCTGTTCTGGGTGTTGAAGTTGATTTCAAGACACCGGCTGTTTATGACGAGGTTCTTAATCTTAAGTGTTGGACAACTAAACTTAAAGGCGCGAGCGTAGAAATCGCATATGAAATCAGCAACTATGAAACTGGTGAAGTTCATGTTACTGGCAAGAGCAGACACGGATTCACAACACCCGAACTGAAGCCAATTAAGCTGAAGAAGGAAGCACCAGAAATCTACGAACTGTTTAAGAACGCGATGGAGGACTAGTAGATGGTAAAAGGACAGAGAGTACAAGTTAAGATTCACGATATGAGTTTCGAAGGACAGGGAATTGGCCGCGCCGAGGGCGTGGTTATTTTCGTTCCAGGAACAGTTCCAGGAGACGTGGCCGAAGTAGAAATTACTAAGGCTAAGAAGAACTACTGCTTCAGTAAGCTCATTGAGATTGTAGAAGAATCACCTGATAGAATAGATGATTTCGACTGCCCATTCTTTGGTAAAGGATGCGGCGGCTGTGTATACGGCAACCTGAGCTACGAAGGCCAGCTGGCACTTAAGGAGAACCAGGTACGTGAGAAGATTGCTCGCCTTGGTGGCATCGAGAATCCTACAGTTAATCCTATTATCGGAATGCTTCCAGACGATAACGAGGGCATGGGCGAATTCCGTTACAGAAACAAGGCACAGTTCCCAGTTAGTACTGGAGGAATTATTACTCGCAAAGGTGGCATTGTAGAGAATCTGGGCGAGCCAGCAGTTGGTTTCTATAAGCCAAAGAGCCACGAAGTAGTGGACACACCTGACTGTTATATTCAGTCAATGGCTGCTATGGCAGCAGCAGACGCACTGCGTCGTTTCATGGAAGAAGACAATATTACTGCATGGGATCCTAAATGGGAGAAGGGCCTTATGCGTCATCTCATCGTTAAGACAGGCTTCGCAACTGGCGAGGTTATGGTCATTCTTGTAATCAACGGCAAGGGCATTCCTAACGCGCCTAAGCTTATCGAGATGCTTGACGATGCTATATATGATGTTGGTTATTCACTGGAATGCGTTGCAGTGAACACTAACAAGGATCCTAAGAGCAACGAAATCATGGGTGAAGACACAGTGGTTATCGCAGGTAAGCCTGTTATCACTGACATGATTGGCGATTTGACAT
>JAGHTQ010000135.1 GCA_018065295.1 Candidatus Colimonas fimequi
TGCCTGCTGCCTAAAATATCAAAAAGACTGAACCAATTTTCGTGGTTCAGTCTAATCTAATTTTTATTATTTCGTTTGTCTACTTGACGGATAGCACACCAGTTATCACACGGGTTTTCTTTTTCTCCCATCGCGACATCACATATCGCCATTGCCGCAGAGATATTTCTCATCGATTACGAACACCTTGTACTTGTCTGGATGCTCCTTATAGTAATAGAAATTAGGATCATAAAAAGCGTCTTTTTGCTCATACTGCTCACCTGCTTTAATGCCGGCTGCCAGCTTCCCTGTAGCATCGGATTCCACAATCTTATCCTTCTTTATGAATACCGCCACAACCTTAGAATCGGCGCTTACAGCCACGTTATTGGTGTTTGTGACCGAGATGTCGTAAAAGTCGTTATTGTCCCCGTGATTGCCGCTTATAGCCCCTTGCGGGCATGAGTAATCAGCTGCCCTGCTGTTAGCAGTAGCAGCGGTTATCTCATATGAGGAAGTGTCTACTTTGATACCTTTGGTAGAAGATTTCACCTGGGCTACCATGATACCCTTCTCCCCTGGTTTCACTAGGCCAACCCCATGCAAAGGGGCCCCGTCCCCATCTGCTGCCACTGCATCGCCCGCCTTATCCCTTGCGATGAAGTCCATAGCCACAATAGCCTCATCTCCCTGATTTGCCACATACAGAATCACATCCACGGTGTATGCACCTTCACCGCCGCGGGCAGAATCCCAGTCCCAGTCGGAACTGAGAATCGCAAGTGCCGATGGGTCAGCTGGGTGCACAGGCGCCTCCTCAACTACGACCACCTGGGATTCCTCTGGCTCTGCTGCGTCAGCCATCACGTCTACTTCTGCGCTAGCCCCGCCATCCCATGGCGGGCTTATCCTGCCGCTTGCGAAGGCCGCAATAACAAGCAGAAGGATGACAAGAACAACGTAGCTACCTTTGCCCTTCTTGCTCACCTTCGCCGCAGCCTCCTGGCGCTCATCCCTTCGCGCCTTGCCCGGGCCTTCGGCCCCTTGGGGGCTCGTAAGCCTCGCCCCGCACTCCTCACAAAACGCGAAAATCGGATCATTATCCAGTCCGCATTCAGGACACTTCAGTGTGTCCACTTCAAATAATCTCTTCTCCCTTTGACTTTCTGTCATAAATACTCCTTTCTTGTAAATTCCATTTATTTCCATATTATACCATTGTATACGATTGTTTCACACCATTGAATTAAAGCGATAAATATGCTATAATCACTTAACATTTTTGATTACTATTCCAAGGAGGAATATCACATATGTCAAATAAACTGGAAACAAGAAAAAAAATACGTAAGTCTGTTCGTGATTCCGCTAGAGCTGAGCTGAAGTTACAGATTATCAAGGCGAGAAACGAGAACGTATTAGAGCAGAGCGCTTCAATTGTTCAGGAACGAGACTATATTAAAACTGATTTATATACAGCATATGACGTTAAGAGAGGCCTTCGTAACTCCAATGGTACTGGTGTCCTTGTCGGACTTACTAAGATTGGCGAAGTTATAGGTTATGACGTTGACGAGAAGGGAAACAAAATTCCTATGGAGGGTAAACTCTATTACAGAGGTTACTCTATCGAAGATCTGGTTAGCAACTGCGTTAAGGAGAACAGATTCGGTTTCGAAGAAATCACTTACCTGCTTATGTTCGGTGAACTGCCAAGTGAGAACGAACTGAAGGCATTCAAGAAATACATTGCTCGTAACCGTGAGTTGCCACTGGGTTTCCCTCGTGACATGATTCTGACAACACCTTCAAGTAACATTATGAACAAGCTGGCTAGAAGTGTTCTGGCACTGTACACATATGATGATGACCCTGACAACATCTCACTTGAGAATGTTATCCGTCAGTCAATTCGGCTGATTGGTTATTTCCCAGCTCTTATCGCGTATGCATATCAGGCTAAGCGTTCATATTACAACAATGAGAGCTTACATCTGTATAACCCGCTTCCTGAGCTGAGCACATCAGAGAATATCCTGAGAATGCTTAGACCTACTGGAGAGTATACAGATCTTGAAGCTAAGCTTCTTGACCTGACACTGATTCTCCATATGGAACACGGTGGTGGTAACAACTCATCATTTACTACACACCTTATTTCATCATCAGGCACTGATACATATGCTGCAATCTCAGCTGCTATCGGTTCACTCAAGGGACCTAGACATGGTGGTGCTAACATCAAGGTTATCCACATGCTCAAGGACCTTAAGGCTAACGTTGAAGACTACACAGACCACGCACAGGTAGATGCATACCTGCGCAGAGTTCTCCGCAAGGAAGCTAATGACGGCAGCGGCCTCATCTATGGTATGGGTCATGCCATCTACACAATGTCAGACCCTAGAGCTCAGGTTCTTAAGAACATGGCTAGAGATCTGGCTAAGGGCAATGACTTTATGGAGACTTTCGAACTTTGCGAGTACATTGAGAAGAGAACTCCAGAACTCTTCGCAGAAGTTCATGGTGGCAATAAGGCTATGTGTGCTAACGTGGACCTGTACTCAGGTTTCGTATACACTGCACTTGGCATTCCTGAAGAAGTAGCTACTCCACTGTTCGCACTGGCTAGACTTAGTGGTTGGTGTGCCCACAGAATCGAAGAACTTGCTCAGGGCAGCAAGCTCATGAGACCTGCATATAAGTCAGTAATGGAACCAAGACCATACTTGAAGTTAGAAGACAGAGTCACTACTATTCCTCTAGCTGATGAAGTAGCAAATGAATCAGATTTCTAAATGACGCTAAATTACGAATAGAATAATAAGCATAACAAAAACCGCTTCAATATATGAAGCGGTTTTATTTTTCCTAATAAAGCTCAGGTCTTCTCGCCTTAAGAAGGGGCAGCTGATTTCTGATTGAGTCAACGTAGTCAAGGTCAATGTCAGCATAGAGGATGCACTCCTCAGCGTCAGCGTGTGCCTTGAACTCGCCCCATGGGCTAACTACGCATGAGTTGCCCCAGGCAACGTATACGCCCTCTTCGTCTCTTGCAGGTGAGCAAGCTGCGAAGTAAACCTGATTGTCAAGAGCTCTTGCTCTCATTGTAAGATCCCAGTGAGCTGGGCCAGTAGTCATGTTAAACGCTGCTGGCAGAACAATCAGCTTAGCACCATCAAGAGTCATTCTGCGGAAAAGTTCAGGGAATCTAACGTCGAAGCAGATAGCAACGCCAATCTTACCGAACTCAGTGTCGATAACTGTTGCACTCTCGCCCTGTGTCAGTGTATCTGACTCCATGAATCTGATGCCACCCTCAACATCGATGTCGAAGAGATGAGTCTTCCTGTGCTTACCGATGATGTTACCTTCTCTATCAAAAGAGAACGAAGTGTTATATACATTGTCCCCGTCCAGTTCAGAAATAGAACCGCCGATGAGGTAAATACCAAGTTCCTTGGCAAGGTCAGCCATAAACTTAACAGTCTCACCGTCTTCAGGCTCTGCGTATTCTCTGAAGTAATCGTTGGAATATGGGCAGTCCCACATCTCTGGAAGAACGACTACGTCTGCTCCATTCTGAGCTGCTTCTGTAACGAACTTCTTAACTGTTGCTCTGCTCTCGTCCTTATCAAAAGAACCGAGAAGCTGGCATAATGCGATCTTATACATGTTTCTACATCCTTTCTTCGATTACTTCTACCAGGCGCTTAGTAATTCTTCCTGTCAGGCCCCAGATAACGTGTCCCTCATACTCGCCATATACCGGCACGATGCCCTTGCCACCTCTCCACTTATACGGCTCACCACCTGTGACCATATCATATGGGAAGTCTTCAGCCGGCACTGGATTAACCTGTGTCATGTAGACATCCGGCGGATTATCCATCAGATGCTGCAAAGGTACTAAGAAGGTGTCTGCCACCTCAACTTCACTGACGTTCATTCTTCCAAGTGTCTCCTTGTCGATTACTCCAAGGAAACAGAACATGGCGAAGTTGTTGTATGTGTATATAGTGTCAAGCTGTGAGATGATGCGAATATCCTCAGGACGTATTCCCAGTTCTTCGCATGTCTCACGGACTGCACATTCCTCATATGTCTCATCATCTTCCAGGGCGCCACCAGGAAAACAAATCTCTCCTGGCTGTCTGTCGAGGTTCTTCCCTCTTACTTCGTAGAGAAGATTTAACTCTCCGTCCACATCGACCAAAGGAACCAAGACAGAGAAGAAATTAAATCCGTTCTCCGCTCCCGGTCTTCTGCCCTCGAAAATGTCGTTTATCTTATTTATTGTCAGTTTGTTGTTCTTGCTGTTTTCTGGCATTTGCTTTCCTCTGGAAGTGAATATTCATATAGGATCCGATAAGGATCAGGATAATACCAACATAAGTGTTCCACAGAATAGTCTCACCCAGAGCTATTACTGCGATAACTGGTGCTATTGCAGGCTTAAGGAAGAATGCAATTGAACCAGTTGAGGCATCTGATAACTGGATGGCCTTAAAGTAGCTCCAGTATCCCATACCTGTTACGAAAATACCAACATAGAGTATCAGTGGGAAGTTGTTGCCTACACCAGCAATTACTGGCTTACCAGCGATAAGTATCATGATGAGAAGAACCGCTGAACCCAGAAGGAAGCTGAAGCTTGTCTGAGCCATAAGGCCCATCTTCTTAACACTTACCTTACCTGCTACTGTGTATGCGCCGAATGTTATTGCTGCAATGAGCATGCATACGATGCCATAAATTGAATTGCCTTCCTGAATGTCCCATGGTCTGATCATGAACACGAGACCAGCGAATGCGATAATCAGCACGTATACCTTATGTATTGTCATCTTCTCGTTAGTGAAGAAGTGAGCGAATACCATTGTGAACAGCGGGTTAATTGAAATCAGTACTGAAGTTGTCGCAGCGTTAGAGTCACTAACACCCAGCTGGAAGAATACCATGCTGACAGCAATACCAAGTGTACCAACGCCTGCCAGGATCAAGAAATCCTTAGGCACAAGCTTAACCTGATTCTTCTTAATTTCTCTCAGTGCGAATGGAAGGAGAATTATTCCACCCATTGCGAATCTAATAAAAGTAAGCTGGAATGGATCAAGTCCATTACCTGCAATCTTGCACGCACTCTCCATTGTTCCGAACAGGAATGCTGTCAGAACTACGAAGATATATGCCTTATTCATTTGAACGTCGCCTCCTTAGACGGTTTATATTTTTTGTTACGTAATAAAAGGCGGTGTGAACACCGCCCGAATTATAAACTAGTTGAGAATTTCACATCCGCTGAAGTCTACGCCGATCATTTCTTCCTTCTCAGCACTGATGCTTACAGTGAAGTTGATGTCGTAGTTCTCTGCGATGCCCTTAAGTCTGTTAAGGAATACAGGCAGGTCACCCAGTGATACGTCAGCATGCTTCAGAATGCTATCGATATAGATAGTTTCGATATCGTGGTCTGAGCTGATAATTCCATACAGGAATCCAATGTACTCGTCGATATTTGTTATATGTTCGAAATCTTCCATGCAGATAACTCTAATTCTATAACTTAATTCTGTATTGAGTCTCTGATTCTTGTTGATGAAGACTGTACTTCCGTTGCTAGTTGCTATTCCGTCGTTGGCAAGCTGTACCATCTGTCCAGTCTTACCGCTACCCTTATGTCCAATAAGTAATTTCACCATAGTATTTGTCCTCCATGAATCTATGTGTAAACTTAATGTTATTATACACTAATCCCCTCTCACCTACAACTGTTAACAAGTACTAGCGAGACCTTTTTAGCCTGAGCTGTCCGCAGGCACCATCGATCTCCGCACCCATTTCTCGTCTTACTGTTGCTGTAATGCCACACTTCTCAATAGCTGCAGCGATCTGTTCTGCACGTTTCCTGCTGCTGCCAGAAAGACCAGTTTCTTTAACCTCGTTGAGAGGAATAAGGTTCACATGACAAAGCATGCTGCCAAGACGCTTCTTCATCAGAGCAACATCCTCGTCTCTATCGTTTTCTCCCTTAATCAGTGTATATTCAAATGTAACTCTCCTGCCTGTTTTCTCTCCATGCCTTCTTGCAGCATCCAGAAGCTGGTCAAGAGGATACGCCTTGTTTACTGGCATCAGCGCACTTCTTCCCTCATCAGTGAGTCTATGAAGTGAAATTGCCAGATTAACCTGAGGGAAGTCATCTCCGAACTTCTCCATTGCAGGAACGATTCCGCTTGTTGAAACGGTAATATTCCTGTAGCTCATGTTTCTTCCCTGCGGGTCGTGGATAAGTCTCAGGAATTTACTCACGTTCTCATAGTTATCCATTGGCTCACCTGTGCCCATGATAACCACGTGATTGATTTCCTGTCCTGTTACTTCTTCAGCCTTGTAGATCTGACCAATCATTTCTCCAGCTGTAAGGTTTCTAACAAGACCGTCAAGACCTGACGCGCAAAAAACGCATCCCATTCTGCATCCCACCTGAGATGAAATACAGATTGAATTACCGTAGTGGTACTTCATGAATACGCCTTCAACTGCGTTGCCGTCTTCAAGTCCGAAGAGGAACTTTCTTGTTCCGTCCTTGCTATCAACCTGCTGATCAATCACCTCTATACCGCCTATATAAGCATTCTCAGCCAGTTTAGAGCGGAATCCGAGGGAGAAGTCAGTCATGGCTTCGAAGTCTCTTTCGCCTCTATATATCCACTTAAATAATTGTTTGCCGCGGAATGGTTTCTCTCCCAATTCCACGGCAAAATTCTTAAGCTCTTCAATTGTCATTCCAAGAAGATTTGTTTTGTTCATTATGCCATTGCCCAGCCCGGATGTGTCTGGTTAAGATATCCTTCAAGTGTAATCCAATCGTTGCTAGGGTTCTCCGCAATACCTGGATAGAAGTGTTCAACATAGTCATCGATTAACTTCCTAGGCATCTTGCTGAATCTGCCCTTGCCTGACTCGTTAAGTCCCTTGTCAGTAATTATGGTCTCACCATAGCCTTCAAGAAGATTAATTACATCCTGTGGGTCCATGCCCATCTTAATGCAGATGTAATTAATATCTCTTCCTGACACTATGTACATGTCCATAACCATCTGATGATCACCAATAGGATACTGGTTTAATCTTCTCAGATTATCAAGTGATGTACTCATTATACTCTCTCCACGTCGAGTCCTGTCTTATGACCGTTGATGTCAGCAGTCTTAATATCAGCCTTAGCTTCGATTGCTACAGCCAGAGTTTCCTTCATGATGTAATCCTTATGAGTTTCAACTGCTGCTGCAACTGCTTCGTCTGCATCGATGTAGATTGTGATGTTATCCATCATTTCGTAATCGTTCTGCTTTCTCATCTGCTGAACCTTAGAGATGATTTCTCTTGCGAGACCTTCTGCTTCAAGTTCAGGAGTTACTGTAGTATCCAGGATAGTGAAGATGTTGTTTTCCATTGCTACAGCGAAACCTTCCTTAGCTGAAATCTTGATATCAACCAGTTCCTTAGTGATATCGTAGTTTTCACCGTTGATTTCAACTGTAATCTTACCTTCACTTTCAAGTGCTGCTACTGTTGCTGCAGGATCAGCCTGTGCCAGAACCTGGCCAAGAGCCTTAACGTTCTTACCAAGAACAGGACCTGCTGCTCTGAAGTTTGGCTTCAGTGAGTAGTTCATGTACTCGTCAAGCTGGTTCTCGAACTTAACAGTCTTAATATTCAGTTCTTCCATGATCAGTGGTGTCAGGTCGCTGATCAGTTCTTCGTACTTACCATCTACGAGAACTTCGCTCAGTGGCTGTCTTACCTTGATCTTTTCTTTTTCTCTTGTTCCTCTGCCAAGAGCAACCAGTGCTCTTACAAGGTCCATTCTTTCTTCAACCTTAGCGTCGATCAGGTCTTCGTTTGCTTCTGGGAAGTAAGCAAGGTGTACTGATTCTTCGCCTGTCAGGTTCTGATACATTTCGTCTGAAAGGAATGGAGCGAATGGAGCGATCAGCTTAGCTACGCCTACCATTACTTCATATGTTGTAGCATATACTGACTTCTTGTCGTCTGTCAGTTCTTCGCCGTAGAATCTTCTTCTAGCTCTTCTGATGTACCAGTTACTGAGGTCTTCGTTTACGAAGTCCTGAATCTTGTGAGTAGTAACCATGTGATTGTACTTCTCCATTGATTCAGTTACTTCCTTAACCAGTCTGTTGAACTTAGAAATGATCCATCTATCCAGTTCAGGTCTGTCAGCATATGGTACTTCAAGTGATGCTGGATCAAGATCATCCTGGTTGCTGTAGAGTACGAAGAAGTTATATACATTCTTCAGTGTTCCGAAGAACTTACCTGCGATTTCCTTCAGGCCGTCTTCGTCAAACTTAGTTGGTGACCATGCTGGTGATGTGTGCAGCAGATACCATCTAGTTGCGTCAGCGCCGTACTTGTCAAGCATTTCGAATGGGTTAACAGTGTTACCAACATGCTTAGACATCTTCTTGCCTTCCTTGTCTAGAATCAGGTCGTTAACCAGTACGTTCTTGTAAGGAGCCTTACCCATGATGAATGTTGAAATAGCCATCAGTGAGTAGAACCAACCTCTAGTCTGGTCAATACCTTCGCAGATGAAGTCTGCTGGGAACAGTTCAGCTTCGAAGTTTTCGCTGTTTTCGAATGGATAATGTCTCTGTGCGAATGGCATTGCACCTGAGTCGAACCAGCAGTCCATAACTTCTGGAATTCTGTTCATTGTCTTGCCGCATTCAGGACATGTGATATGTACGTCGTCCACATATGGTCTGTGGAGTTCGATTGTTTCGTCGATGTTTTCCTGTACCTTCTCAACCAGTTCAGCCTTGCTGCCGATGCATTCAAGATGACCGCATTCGCAACGCCATACAGGAATTGGAGTACCCCAGTATCTGCTTCTTGAGATAGCCCAGTCCTTAACTTCTGCCAGCCAGTTACCGAATCTCTTCTCACCTACGAAGTCTGGATACCAGTTAACAGTGTTGTTGTTAGCTACCAGCTGATCCTTCAGCTTGCTCATCTCGATGTACCATGATGGCTTAGCATAGTAAACCAGAGGAGTTCCGCATCTCCAGCAGTGTGGGTAGTTATGTTCAATCTTCTTCTTAGCATATACCTTGTTGCCTTCAGCAAGGTACTTGATGATTTCGATATCAAGACCATCTTCCATTACGAAGCGGCCCTTCCAAGGTGTTTCAGTGTAGCAACCTCTGTCGTCTACAGGCTGAAGTACTGGCAGGTCGTACTTACGACCGCACTGATAGTCGTCTTCACCGAACGCTGGTGCTGTATGAACGATACCAGTACCATCTTCGGTTGAAACGTAATCCATGCAAGTTACGAAGAATGCCTTCTTCTCTGCCTTAACGAATGGCATGATCTGTTCGTATTCCTGATACTCAAGATCCTTACCCTTCATTTCTTCGATTACTTCGAATGTGCCTTCGCCCAGAACCTTTGATGCAAGGCCCTTAGCCAGATAGAAGATGTTACCTTCTTCATCGCCTGAGATCATCTTAACCTTAACGTAGTCGATTTCAGGACCAACAGTCAGTACTGTGTTTGAAGCCAGTGTCCATGGAGTTGTTGTCCTTGCCAGGAAGTATTCGTTCTCAGTTCCTACCTTGTGGAACTTAACAGTCAGAGTGTTAACCTTAACATCCTTGTAGCCCTGTGCTACTTCGTGTGATGCAAGACCTGTTCCACATCTTGGGCAGTATGGGAGAATCTTGTGGCCTTCGTAAACCAGTCCAGCCTTGAAGAATTCCTTGATGATCCACCAGCCTGTTTCGATGTAGTCATCTTCCAGTGTGATATATGGATTATCCATGTCTACGAGATATCCCATTCTCTTAGTCATGTCTTCCCACATTCCCTTATATGTGAATACTGATTCCTTACACTTCTTGTTGAATGCAGCAATACCGTACTTCTCGATATCCTGCTTGCCTTCGATACCCAGCTGCTTCTCAACTTCGATTTCAACTGGAAGTCCGTGAGTATCCCAACCAGCCTTACGGTTTACCTTGAAGCCCTTCATTGTCTTGTAACGGTTAACTGAGTCCTTCAGTGTTCTTGCCATTACGTGATGAATGCCTGGCTTACCATTAGCTGTTGGAGGTCCTTCATAGAATACGAATGAAGGCTGACCTTCTCTTGCGCTTACGCACTTGCTAAGCAGATCTTCAGCTTCCCACTTATTAGCCTGTTCAGTCTGAAGCTCAGCAATTGGTCTGTCTGATAAATTCTTGATCATGTCTAATTTCCTTTCACAAAAATCAACGTCCCCATGTTAAACATAGGGACGATTATTAACCGCGGTACCACCCTAATTACGGGACCATCATCCCGTCTCTTATAAGTGTCGGGCTCAGAAGTGATTTTCGCTTGCCGCCTCACCGTCATGCTCTCAGCTAACGCATGGCTCTCTGTAAGGATAATTACGCGGGGCTACTGTCTCCGTCACAGCCTCATTTATTAATTTCTCATATGCAATAATTCTATATCTGCAAAGGCTCAAAGTCAAGGATTTTAGCCACTTTATGGCCTCTAATTCAGCTTATTATCGCCTAGAGCAGTCTCAAGAAATCTGTCGATGGCATCCAGTGGTTCTTCTTTGACAACAGTGAGTCTGATATAAGGGTTTTCGCCGCCGTAAATCATGATTTTTTCACCGTAATTAGCGACCAGTACCGCCATTGCTCCCTGAGAGAACTTGAAGTTTTCCCAAAGTTTGAAAATCACCTTATAACCATCCTGCTCTATCTCCTTAACTCCAATTCGTCCCGCCATTGAACGTATCTTGGATATGCGAACCAGATTCATTGTAGCCTTAGGAATATCGCCGAATCTATCCATGAGTTCGTCAATAATATCGCTCTCATCCTGTCCGTTCTCAACCATTGCAATCTTCTTGTACATCTGAAGTCTGAGCACGTCATTCTCAATGTACTTGTTTGAGATTATAGCCGGTACTGGAATGCTGAATATAGTCTCTTCTGCCTGTGGCATTACTTCCTGTCCCTGCATTGCAGCGAAGGATTCTTCAAGCATCTTGCAATAAAGTTCATATCCCACATTAACCATGTGACCCGACTGGGCAGTGCCCAGAATGTTTCCTGCGCCGCGAAGTTCCAGATCCTTCATGGCGATTTTGAACCCTGAGCCAAACTCAGTGAAATCTCGGATTGCTCTAAGACGCTTCTCCGCAATTTCAGTAAGGCTCTTATCCTTCTGATACATCAGGTAGCAGTATGCCATGCGGCCTGATCTGCCGACTCTTCCTCGCAGCTGATATAACTGCGCCAGGCCGAATCTGTCAGAGTCCAGAATAATCATGGTATTAACGTTAGGAATGTCGATACCAGACTCGATGATTGTCGTAGATACGAGAACGTTAAATTCACCATCCTGGAAGTCCATGATCAGGTCTTCCAGTTCCTTCTCCTTCATTTTGCCATGTCCCACTTCAACGCTGGCTTCAGGCACCAGACGCTCTATGAGTTTGGCAATAGATGAAATTGAATCGACTCTATTATAGAGAACGTACACCTGTCCACCGCGGGCAAGCTCCTTCTCGATAGCCTCTCTGATAACGTGATTTTCCTGCTCCATAACATATGTTCTAACAGGAATACGGTCTTCAGGTGGCTCCTCAAGAGTGCTCATATCCTTCATTCCGCTAAGAGACATATGCAAAGTTCTAGGGATCGGAGTTGCTGATAAAGTAAGCACATCTACATTTTCTCGTAGTTGCTTAATTCGTTCCTTGTGCTTAACGCCGAAACGCTGCTCCTCATCGACTACAAGGAGGCCTAAATCCTTGAATTTCACGTCTTCTGACAGGATGCGATGTGTACCAATAAGAAGGTCGATTCGTCCAGCTTTAACGTCTGCAATTATCTGTTTCTGCTGCTTAGGTGTTCTAAATCTGGAGAGCATTTCAACTCTGAACGGGAACTTCTCAAATCTGTCCTTGAGGGTGTAATAGTGCTGACTTGCAAGGAGTGTTGTTGGCACCAGAATTGCAGCCTGCTTGCCGTCTGATACGCACTTAAACAAGGCTCTTGCAGCAACTTCAGTCTTACCGAATCCAACGTCACCGCAAAGGAGTCTATCCATAGGAACAGGACGTTCCATATCATTCTTAATTTCGTCGATACTTCTAAGCTGATCGTCTGTTTCTTCGTATGGGAAGGATGCTTCAAACTCCTGCTGCCATACGGTATCTGCCGAGAACGCATAGCCCGGAGCATTCATTCTGGCAGCTGATATTCTAATTAAATCTTCTGCCATGTCATCGATGGCAGCCTTGGCCTTAGCCTTAGTCTTCTTCCATTCAGAACCTGACAGCTTGTTAAGCTTAGGTGCTACACCTTCGCCGCCAACATATTTCTGAAGGATGCCCAGCTGATCAACAGGAATAAACAGAGAATCTTCTCCTGCGTACTTAACCTTCAGGTAGTCACGCTGTACGCCCTGAACGATGAGCTGTTCGATACCCATGAATCTACCGATACCATGAGTCTCATGTACAACATAATCCCCTTCCTGAACGTCAGCGAAGCTCTTGATCTGCTGGCCTCTGGATTTCTTTTTCTTTCTCTTTTTCTTATATGTCTGACCGAAGATATCCCCTTCCCAGATAAAAGCAGCCTTATGTTCCGGGAAATCGACACCGCCAGTAATAGTACCCTCTTTAACGTCAACCTTACCAACCAGGGATTCCATTACCAGGAATTCTTTGATATTCTTAACCTTCTCTTCACTGCTGCAGACGATAGTCACCTTATATCCGTGATTAAGGTAGTTAACAAGTTCGTCCTTGAGCACGTCCATTCTGCCGTTAAAAGCAGCTGTAGGTCTGCAGTTAACGTTATGAAGACCAGTCAGAAACGGTGCGTTCTTGATGGTTGATAACATAGGAGTGAAGATATAGCCTTCCCTGTCATAAAGTCTGAAATAGTCCTTCTGACCAGAAATGCAGCTGAAGTCATCGCCTATACCGCGGCCTTCCTTGATGATAGTATCGATGTCATCAGCCATCTCCTTCTCATATGCATCGAGGGTCTCAAGGATTCTTGCCGGATCATCGATAAAAATCTGCGGCTCATCCATGTAATCCCATATATATGACAGCTCATCGTAGAAGTAGCCTATGAACTTCTCCAGATACTGAGTGTTAAGCATGTTGCCAGTGTACTCGATGAGCTGGTCCCTTCTCTTCTTAAGTTCGTAAACAGTCTCGCTGTTTCCTTCCTTCTTCTCTATTTTCTTAATAGCCTTAGCATAGGCCTTATCGATGTTCTCCTGACCCTTAGCGAAAGTTTCTTCGTCACGCTCCATCTGCGTGCAAGGATAAATTCTCACGGATTTAAGCTGTTCATCTGAGCGCTGACTCTCCAGATCAAAAGTTCTGATAGAGTCGACTTCAGTATCAAAGAGCTCAATTCGATAAGGATGCTCCCCATCTGGTGTGAAGATATCAAGGATACCGCCACGAATACTGAATTCGCCGCGTCCCTCGATCATAGGAAGTCTCTCGTAACCCATGCGATAAAGCTTATCACGTATTTCGCCAAGTTCTACGTCTTCGCCCCTTGTAATTTCAAGCTTACTTTCGCGAAAAACCTCCGCAGGTGGCAGTTTCTTAATTGCACCAGTTACTGGTGCAATAACTATGCAGTCTTCTCCTGACGCAATGGTTTTGAGCACACTAAGACGCTCCAGCAGGTCGTCGTTATTCTTAGCTTCATACTGCATGAAGCTCTCATCTTCCTGCGGGAGCACACATACTTTTCGCTGGTCAAAAAAAGAAAGGTCTGTAGCTAGACGGCGTGCCCTGTTTATTGTAGGCACCACAATCAGGCTCTGACCTTCATAACCTTCCAGCAAATGAGATATGATCGGAGCAACACTTGTTCCTGATGCTCCGGTTATATTAATCATTCCCTTCTGCGCCATTGGTTTCCTTCTCTTCCGTTTTCTCTTTCTTTTTCTTCTTGGCGTTAAACTGGTTCATGGCAATGTCAATGCCATCAGAAATGAGCACTTCAACAGCCTTAGCAGCCTGCTTGATAGCTTCTTCAACCAGTTCTTCTTCAGATGCGTCCATCTTGCCAATTACGAAATTGACCCAGTCTCTGCTTCCAGTTCCACCGATACCAACTCTGATACGTGGGAAGTCCTGTGACTGAAGTTCATTAACAACAGACTTCATTCCGTTGTGACTTCCTGCACTACCCTTCTTACGGATACGCAGTGCTCCCAGATCAGTATCGAAATCATCATAAATTACAATTACGTCTTCGATGTCGACGTCGTAGTAATTAACTACTTCTCTGAGAGACTCACCACTTAAGTTCATGTATGTCTGTGGTTTCACCAGAAGAACTTTCTGGTCGGAGATTCTACCATCCCCGACCAGAGCCTTGTGCTTAAGTTTATTTACTGTGATATTGTTGTTTGCAGCTATTGCGTCAATAACGCGGAACCCCATGTTATGTCTTGTATTCTCATACTTCTTGCCAGGGTTACCAAGTCCTGCTATTACAAACATGTTCTAATCCTTCTAATTCTATATTCTATAATTCAAAGAGCTTGCTTACAGCTTCGTTAGTGTGAATTCTTGTCATAGCATCTGCGAAAAGCGGACCTACTGACAGGATCTTCATCTTATCGATAATCTTCTCCTGCGGAATTGGCATTGTGTTCAGGAGCACCAGTTCTTCGATTGCTGAATTCTGGATTCTCTCGATTGCTGGTCCAGAAAGAACCGCGTGTGTAGCAGCAGCTCTTACGCTCTTAGCGCCAAGTTCCTTAATTGCGTTAGCAGCGTTAGTAATTGTACCTGCTGTATCAATCATATCGTCGATAAGGATGGCATTCTTGCCTTCAACGTTACCGATAATGTTCATGATTTCGCTCTTGTTAGGTTCAGGTCTTCTCTTGTCTACGATAGCGATAGGAGCATTGAGTGGCTCAGCCATCTTTCTTGCTCTCGGTACACTACCATGGTCAGGTGATACGACAACCAGGTCTTCAATATTCTGATCCATGAAGTACTTCTGGATAATAGGCATACCGTGCAGGTGGTCAACTGGAATATCGAAGAAACCTTCAATCTGTGATGCATGCAGGTCCATAGTAAGAACTCTGTCAGCACCAGCAGCTGTAATCATGTTAGCAACCAGCTTAGATGTGATAGGATCTCTAGCCTTAGCCTTACGGTCCTGTCTAGCATATCCGAAGTATGGCATTACAGCAGTAATTCTGCCAGCTGATGCTCTCTTCATTGCATCGATTAAAATCAGCATTTCCATCAGGTTGTCATTAACTGGATTACATGTTGACTGTACAACGTAGCAGTCCTGTCCTCTTACTGTTTCCCAGATGCTAACTGATACTTCACCATCGCTGAACTGCTTAACAGTGCACTTGCCAAGAGGCTTGCCCATTCTTGTTGCGATTTCTTCTGCCAGTACGGGATTTGAATTACCTGTGAATACCTTGATTCCTGAAAACAGAGCGTTACTCATTTCTCTTTCTCCTTGATTATCTTGGGGTGATTCGCTTGTGAAAACTATTTCTTTTTCTTCAGGATGCCCTTCTTCTCGACCCATCCTTCTTTGATAACACCTCTGCCTCTAGCAACATATAATGCTCCGTCAGGCACATCTTCTGTGATGGTGCTCCCTGCAGCAACATATGCTCCCTTGCCAACGTGTACTGGTGATACCAGGTTAACGTTGCAGCCAACAAATGAATTATCTTCAACAACTGAGCGATACTTCTTGCTTCCATCATAGTTAACAAATACAACGCCGCATCCCAGGTTAACCTTGTCGCCAACATCTGAGTCACCAACGTAAGTCAGGTGTGATGCCTTAGTACCGTTACCAAATGATGAATTCTTAATCTCTACGAAATCGCCAACCTTACATTCGTTACCAATCTTACTGTTTGGTCTCATGTATGCGAATGGACCAACTGTGTTGCCATTACCGATTTCGCTCTCCAGAATTACTGAACTCTCAATTTTGTTATCATCGCCGATGATAGAATCTCTGATCTTGCTGTTCTGTCCAACCAGATTATTCTCACCGATAACAGTATTGCCTTCTATTACAACACATGGATAAATTGTTGTGCCCTTACCGATCTTAACGCCTTCTTCAATGTAAGCGCTGCGGATATCGATAAAGTTAACACCGTTCTCCAGGTATTTAATATTTCTCTCTAATCTTTCTTGTTCAAGTTTCTCGTATTCCTGATATGTCATGTTAGTCTCCTATTTCTCAGCATCAAGTGCGAGAATCTTCTCTCCTACTCTGTAGATGTCACCAGCGCCCATTGTAAGAATCAGGTCGCCTTCCTGTGCATTCTCATATACGTATGCAGCGATTTCGTCGAAATCTGGGAAGTAGCAGATGTCCTTATCAGGCTCATTAGCCTTAATCTTATCCATAAGCTGAGTTGAACTGATCTTATGGATGTTCTTCTCTCTTGCTGCATAAATTTCTGCCAGAACCACCTTGTCAGCTACTGTGAATGATTCTGCGAATTCATCCATGAGAGCCATGGTTCTAGTGTATGTGTGTGGCTGGAACAGGCACCATAATGTGTTGTGCTGCATGTTCTTCACTGCTGCCAGTGTAGCCTTGATTTCTGTTGGATGATGAGCATAGTCATCGTAAATCTTAACGCCATTGCTTGTCTTGCCAAGCAGGTCGAATCTTCTCTGTGTGCCAGCGTACTCAACAAGAGTCTTGCTGATTTCTGCTGGTGATACACCCATGATATGGCAGCAAGCGAATGATGCCAGTGCGTTAAGGATGTTGTGTTCACCCGGAACTGATAACTGAATTCTGCAAAGGACTTCGCCGCCATGACTAACGTCAAATGCTGGCATACCTTCTGCATTGAATTCGA
>JAGHTQ010000010.1 GCA_018065295.1 Candidatus Colimonas fimequi
CCTTCAGGTTTGGCATCGCTCCGATTATCAAGGAGAACTTATGACAGACAGAGAATACATGCAGCGAGCAATTGATCTTGCAGTTAAAGGATGCGGTCACACTAACCCTAACCCAATGGTAGGAGCAGTAATCGTTAAGGACGGTAAGATTGTTGCTGAAGGATATCATGAGAAATATGGCGATCTTCATGCAGAGAGAAACGCTCTTACTAAGGCTGATGCAGCTGGTATCAATGTTGAAGGCGCAACAATGTACGTAACACTTGAACCTTGCTGTCACTACGGCAAGCAGCCACCTTGCACAGAAGCAATTATTGAGCACAAGATTGCCAAGGTAGTCGTTGGCTCAAACGACCCTAACCCACAGGTAGCTGGCAAGGGATTTAAGATTCTTCGTGAGGCAGGCATTGAAGTTGTAACCGAGTTCATGAAGGAAGAATGCGATGCTATTAATACTGTTTTCTTCCATTACATTCAGACTGGTCTGCCATATGTAGTAATGAAATACGCTATGACAGCAGATGGCAAGATTGCTACAAGAACAGGCGCTGCTAAGTGGATCACTGGCGAAGCCGCAAGAAAGAGAGTTCACGAAGACCGTAACAGATATGCAAGTATCCTCGTTGGCATCGGAACAGTATTATCAGATGATCCCCTTCTTACAAGCAGAATCGATGGTGCTAAGAACCCTACAAGAATTGTAGTTGACTCCCACCTTAGAATTCCTCTTGATTGCAAGATTGTACAGACTGCTAATGAAGTACCAACAATCATCGCTACTTCATCAGAAAATATTGAGAAAGAAAATCAGCTTATCGAAGCTGGATGTGAGATTCTCAGCGTATCAGAAAAAGACGGACGCATTAACCTGCGTGAACTGGTTAAGTACCTGGGAGAAATGAAGATCGACAGCCTTTACATAGAAGGCGGTGCTCAGATTCACTGGGCTGCACTTAACTCACGCATCGTTGATAAGGTTCACACATACATTGCACCGAAGTTATTCGGAGGAAACGATGCTCCATCACCTATCGGCGGTCTCGGATGCGACGTTCCAGATAATGGTGTTATGTTAACACAACCACAAATTACCCTTTATGGTGACGATATACTTCTCGAAAGTGAGGTTATTAAATAATGTTCACAGGAATAGTTGAAGAAAAAGGCAAGATAAAAACAATTAGCAAGGGTGCCAATTCCGCCGTACTGACCATAGAAGCCAAAACTATCCTCCAAGATGTTAAATTAGGCGACAGTATAGCAGTAAACGGGGTGTGTCTTACCGTTACTAGCTTTACAAGCAATCAGTTTACGGCAGATGTAATGCACGAAACACTAAACCGATCATCACTAGGCCAGCTTAGGATCGGCGGAATTGTCAACCTAGAGAGAGCAATGAGCGCTAATGGACGCTTCGGCGGCCATATCGTTGCTGGACATATCGACGGCATAGGCCGTATTACAGACATTAAACGAGACGATAACGCTATCTGGTACACAGTTGAATGCGGACCAGACATCATGCGTTACATCATAGAGAAAGGCTCAATTGCCATTGACGGCATAAGCCTTACAGTTGCAGACGTTGGCAAGAATTACTTCAAGGTATCAATCATTCCACACACTGCATCTGAAACTACCCTCTCCCTTCGCAGGGCTGGGGACATCGTAAATCTTGAGAACGACTGCATTGGTAAATACGTTGAGAAACTTTTGCAGCCATATCAGAAAGGCGAAAGTAAGATAACTAATGAATTCCTTGCAATGCATGGATTCTACTAATAGGAGGACACAATATGTCAGAAAACACAAACTTCAAATTCAACACTATCGAAGAAGCTCTTGAGGATCTTCGCGCTGGTAAGGTCATCCTTTGCACAGACGATCCTGACAGAGAAAACGAAGGCGACTTCATCTGCGCAGCAGAATTTGCTACAACAGAGAACGTTAACCTGATGGCAAGCGTTGCTAAGGGCCTTATCTGCATGCCAATGAGCGCTGAATACTGCACTAAGCTGCAGTTCAATCAGATGGTAAGTGATAACACTGACAATCATGAAACAGCATTCACAGTATCAATCGACCACGTTGAGACAACTACTGGTATCTCAGCAGTTGAGAGAGGACTTACAGCAAGAAAGGTTGTAGATCCTGATTCAAAGCCAGAAGACTTCAGAAGACCTGGTCACATGTTCCCTCTTCGTGCTAAGAAGAACGGCGTTCTTGAGAGAAACGGCCACACTGAAGCTACAGTAGATCTTCTTAGACTTGCTGGAATGAAGGAATGCGGACTTTGCTGTGAAATCATGAAGGAAGACGGCACAATGATGAGAACTCCTGAGCTCATCGAACTGGCTAAGGAACTTGACATGAAGTTCATCACTATTAAGGATCTGCAGGAATACCGTAAGAGACATGAGAAGTTAGTTAGCTGCGAAGCTGCAGTTGACCTTCCTACTAAGTACGGATTCTTCAAGGCATACGGATACGTTGACAATCTTACTGGTGAACACCACGTGGCACTGGTTAAGGGAGATGTTGGCGATGGTAAGGACCTGCTTTGCAGAGTTCATTCAGAATGCCTCACTGGCGATACATTCGGATCACTCAGATGCGACTGCGGCGAACAGCTGGCAACAGCTCTCAAGCAGATCGAAATGGAAGGCAGAGGTATCTTCCTCTACATGAGACAGGAAGGCAGAGGCATCGGCCTCATTAACAAGCTTAAGGCTTATACCCTTCAGGATGAAGGTCTTGATACTCTCGATGCTAATCTGGCACTTGGCTTCGCTGGCGACATGAGAGAATATTACATCGGTGCACAGATTCTCAGAGACCTGGGTGCTACAGAACTGAGACTGCTCACTAACAACCCTGATAAGGTATATCAGCTTAGCGACTGGGGAATGAAGATCGTTGACAGAGTTCCAATCGAAATCGACGCTACAGAATTCGACAAGTTCTATCTTGAAACTAAGAAGGAACGTATGGGACACCTGCTGGAAAACTTACAGGAACATGAAGTAGCATGTGACTGCCCTAGCTGCAGAGCAAAAAGAAAGAATCTAGAAATGTTAAAGAAGTATAAGTAATAAAGGAGAATAACAATGGCAAACATCTATGAAGGTAAATTAGTATCAGACAAAATTAAAGTTGGTATCATCTGCTCAAGATTTAATGAATTCATCACTTCAAAGCTTCTGGGCGGCGCAATCGACACACTCCAGAGACATAACGTAGAATCAGACGATATCGATATCGCATGGGTTCCAGGCGCATTCGAAACTCCACTGATCGCTAAGAAGATGGCTGAAAGCGGCAAGTATGACGCAGTTATCTGCCTGGGCGCAGTAATCAGAGGCGCTACTTCACACTACGACCTGGTTTGCAACGAAGCTGCTAAGGGCATCGCTCAGGTTTCACTTCAGTCAGGTATTCCAGTAATGTTCGGTATCATCACAACTGAGAACATTGAACAGGCTATCGAAAGAGCTGGTTCAAAGGCTGGTAATAAGGGTTCAGATTGTGCAGAAGCTGCAATTGAAATGGTTAACCTTATTAGAGCACTGTAATAAAGCAATAAATAAAGGGTGAGCAAATGCTCACCCTATTTTTATTGTTTTATCTGCTTGTGCCAGTCCTTCAGGTTTGGCACCGCTCATCTTCTATTCGCCGAACAGTGGTGTTGAGAAATATCTCTCTGCTGTATCTGGCAGGATAGCAACTACTGTCTTGCCCTCACCCAGCTTCTTAGCCAGCTTCAGTGCTGCTGCAACGTTAGTACCACTTGAGATACCGCACATGAGGCCTTCTTCTCTAGCAAGTCTCTTAGATGTTTCAAGAGCTTCCTTATCAGTTACGATATAAATATCGTCGATAATATCCTGGTTAAGGATTGGTGGGATAAGACCATCGCCGATACCCATCTGCAGGTGTGTACCAATTGTACCACCCTTGAGGATTGCTGCGTTCTCAGGTTCTACAGCCCAGATTTCAGCGTGTGGATAGTTAGCCTTGATAACTTCGCCGATACCAGTAAGAGTACCGCCAGTACCGATACCTGAACAGAATCCATCGATAGGACCAGCAACCTGTGCCATGAGTTCAAGAGCTGTGTGCTTCTTGTGAGCAAGAACGTTGTTGTAGTTTTCGAACTGCTGTGGAACGAATACTCTAGGATTCTTCTCAGCCATATTAAGTGCAGTCTGCAGACATTCTTCGATAGCCGCACCGATATCACCAGCATCATGAACGAACTTAACTTCAGCACCATAGTGTCTGATAAGCTTACTTCTCTCTTCACTTACTGAGTCTGGAAGAACGATGATAGTTCTGTAGCCCTTAACTGCGCCAACAAGTGCCAGTCCGATGCCCTGGTTACCACTTGTAGGCTCAACGATGATTGAGTCTGGCTTAAGGATACCATCCTTCTCAGCCTGGTTAATCATGTTCAGTGCTGTTCTGCTCTTAACTGAACCGCCGATGTTAACAGCTTCAAACTTAACAAGAATATCAGCCATACCTGGCTCAACCATTCTATTTAAACGGATAACAGGAGTGTTACCCATAGCTTCCAAAACGTTGTTATAAATCATAAAATAGTACCTCTCTAGTTAGAAATCTCACAGAAGTCATAATACTACTTTCCTATAGGAATATCAATATAAATCTCTAGCAGCTGGGAATCCATATGCTCCTTCTGCACTGCTAACCGCACGAACGATAGCTTCACTCATAACTTCAGCAGCAAGAGTTCCTACCATATCAAGGTCAGCGTCAACCTTGCCAACGCTAAGGCCATAGATTGTGTCTCCATCAGCAGTTGTATGAACCGGTCTAATTGATCTAGCATATCCGTTGTGAGCCATTGATGCAATCTTAGTCAGCTGGTTCTTATCAAACTTACCGTTAGTAATAATTGCACCGATAGTTGTATTTGATGTGAACTTATTCTCCACGTTCTTATCTAACTTATAGAGGAAATCCTTATAATCTGAGAAACCAGTCTTGTTCCACTTAATAGCGCCCGCAACTGTTTCCTTAGTCTTATCGTCATAGATGTTACCAAAAGCATTAAGAACTACGATTGCACCAACCTGAAGCTGGCCGATTTGAACGGCGAAGCTTCCGATACCAGTCTTCATGGCATTCTCCATGCCGTTGAACTTACCAACTGAAGCGCCGCATCCTGCACCATAGTTACCGTCCTTGTAATTGCCGCCTGCAAGAGCCTTCTTGGCAGCTTCGTAGCCCATGTTAGCATCTGGTCTGCAATTAGGATCACCAACAGTCAGGTCAAAGATATCCGACTGGCAAACAAGTGGCACGTGAGTTACGCCAACATCAAAGCCTATGCCCTCTTCTTCCAGGGCTTTCATTACGCCGCCGGCAGCGTCAAGACCGAAGGCGCTACCGCCACCCAGTGTCAGTGCATGAATAACCTGAGCGTTGTTAAATGGCTTAAGAAGTTCGCTCTCTCTTGAAGCAGCTCCGCCACCGCGAACGTCCATGCCTGCGGCCATTCCATCTTTGCAAAGTATGACAGTACAGCCAGTACCGCCCTCTTTGTTCTCTGTCTGCCCTATTGATATATTCTCGATTTTTGTAATTCTAATCTCGTCCATAATTATCACCTTTATCGTTTTTTTCTATTCTATCATAAAAACGCAAAAAATGGAGCGATGCCAGACCTAAAGGACTGGCACACGAGATGAAAAAGGCTACTAAAAAAGCGCTTCATGAAGAAGCGCTTGATTATTTACTGAATGATGTTAAGACCCAGTGACTGGAGCAGCATTAAGAGCAGCAGTGCTGGTGCAATGAACTTAATCATTGCAACGTAAAGCCACTTACGGCTGAACTTATACTTGCCCTGAGTTACTTCGTCGATAATTGTAACTGGCTTAACAACCCAACCGATAAGGATACAAGTCAGTAATGCGATTGTAGGCATTAACAGGTTGTTTGACAGATAGTCCATCAGGTCCAGAACCTGAGCTACTGCGCCGTTTGGCAGAGTCTTCTCGAAGTACAGCTTATTGTAGCCAAGGCATACGATAACGCCCAGGATGATTGTATATACTGAGAAGATGATTGAGCTCTTAAGTCTTGACCACTTGAACTTGTCGATAAGGCTGGATACTACAGCTTCCATTACGGATACAGCTGATGTTACTGCTGCCAGTGATACGATCAGGAAGAATACCAGACCTACTACCTTACCAGCTCCACCCATTGCTGCGAATACCTTAGGAAGTGAAATGAACATGAGTCCAGGACCTGCTGACATGTTGTCTGCGCCCATGAATACTACTACTGCTGGGATGATCATAAAACCAGCCAGAAGAGCTGCTGCTGTATCGAAGAACTCAATGTTGTTAATTGCCTTACCAAGGTTAGCTTCCTTAGGTGCATATGAACCATAAGCAACCATGATACCCATAGCTACACTGATTGAGAAGAACAGCTGACCAAGAGCATCCATGAATGTGATCATGTAGTCCTTAGGGCCAAGGCCATCAAAGTTAGGAATAAAATAAACCTTCAGACCATCAATACCAGTTCTAGTTACGCCATCAGCATCTGTATAGCTTAATGTCAGTGAAAAAATTGAAATACCAATAATCAGAACCAGGAGAATTGGCATGAGAATTCTACTGTACTTCTCGATACCCTTCTCTACACCAACAATGATGATAATTGCACAAACTGCGAAGAACAGAACTGTCCAGATAATTGGCTCCCACTGTGCTGTAATGTGACCAGTGAAATATCCGTCTTCTGCTGCTGCCTCACCATTAAATGTAAGGAAAACTTCAAGATACTTGAATACCCAGCCACCGATTACACAGTAGTAAGGCATAATGATTGCTGGAATAGCACATGCGATGATACCAAGTGCACCCCAATTCTTATGAATTGCACTGTATGCAGTAAGTGGACCCTGTCTTGTCTTACGGCCAATAGCTACTTCTGTTGTCAGCATTGTATAACCGAATGTAAGTACAAGAATGATATAGAATAACAGGAAGATACCGCCGCCGTCCTTAGCTGCCAGATATGGGAATCTCCACAGGTTACCAAGGCCGATAGCACTACTTGCTGCCGCAATTACAAACCCGAAATGTCCAGAGAATGAACTTCTCTTCTCGTTCTCCATGATATTAATACTCCTCAAAAACAATTAATTTTTATAATAACTAATAAAATTGCAACGTGGATAATTATTTAGTAATAACAAAAAACAATCAACATCTTTGTTATAAATATTAAAAAAACGCTCCCATAATTGGGAGCGTTTTAATTACATTGTTATTCAGGTAATCGAGTTGATTACTTCCAGCATTCTGTTTCGCCGTAAGTTTCAACGTCAGCC